>JBJOIV010000001.1:0-67662 GCA_046046955.1 Bacteroidota bacterium
AACAGATGGATTACCTAGCTGGCCTGAACGAGCCTCAACGAAAAGCAGTCGAACATATTGATGGTCCTTTGATGATCATCGCCGGTGCCGGATCTGGAAAGACCCGCGTGCTGACCTACCGTACGGCACATTTGATTGAGACAGGCGTGGATCCGTTTGCGATCTTACTGTTGACCTTTACGAACAAGGCGGCGGGCGAGATGCGCCATCGTATCGAGACGGTAATAGGGAATGCGGCGAAGAACATTTGGATGGGTACGTTTCACTCGATTTTTGCCAAAATTCTTCGTTTCGAAGGCGAACGTCTAGGCTATACCTCGAACTTTTCTATTTACGATACTGATGATTCTAAATCCCTGATTCGTGCGCTGATCAAGGAGAAGAATTTAGACGATAAAATTTACAAGGTTAATCTAGTCTTGAACCGCATCTCGAATGCGAAAAACCGCTTAATCGGTCCAGCTCAATATACCGGATCTTCCATCTTAGCCGAAGAAGATCGCCTGGCTCGCATCCCAGCGCTGGGCGAATTATACCAACTCTACTGCGCACGCTGCTTTGCGGCGAATGCGATGGACTTTGATGATTTGTTATTCCAAACGAACATCCTTTTCCGCGACCATTTGGACGTATTGAACAAATACCAACACAAGTTCAAGCACGTGATGGTGGATGAGTTTCAGGATACGAACGTGTCCCAGTATTTAATCACGAAGAAACTGTCGGCGGTGAATCGCAACATCTGTGTGGTGGGTGACGATGCACAATCTATTTATGCCTTCCGTGGCGCGGATATCCAGAATATCTTGAATTTCGAGCGCGATTATTCGGACTTAGTGACCATTAAATTAGAAGAGAATTACCGTTCGACGAAGGCCATTGTGGCCGTCGCGAATTCGATTATCTCTCGCAATAAGAATCAATTGAAGAAAGACGTCTTCACCTCGAACGAGGATGGAGATGATATAGAAATCATTCGCGCATCGAGTGATAACGAAGAAGGTCGTATGATTGCTTCGACGATTTTCGAGGCAGCTCAGAAAGAGAATTTGACCTGGTCTGACTTCGCCATTTTGTACCGTACGAATGCGCAATCACGTTCTTTTGAGGAGGCCTTACGTCGTCTTAATATCAAGTACCGCATCATCGGTGGTGTTTCTTTCTACCAACGCAAGGAGATCAAGGACGTGTTAGGCTACCTGCGTTTTACCGTAAACCAAAACGATGAGGAGGCTTTCAAGCGCATCATCAATTTGCCAAAACGTGGTATCGGTGACACGACCATCGCTAAAATTGTCGTGACGGCAGCAGAAAATAATGTGCCAGTTTGGGATATCGTTTCAAACATTGGTCAATTTCAAGCGGCCCGCGGAAGTGCCGGAATCGAGGCTTTCTCTGATTTGATCAAGTCCTTCAAATTGATGGTCGAGGTCGAGAAAAAGGATGCCTACGAGGTGGCGAACCACGTGGCGAAAGCCTCGGGTTTATTGCGCGAATTGTACGAAGACAAGACCGTAGAAGGATTAGCGCGCTACCAAAACTTACAAGAATTACTGAATGCCATCAAGTCCTTCGTGGACAATCCGGAGAATGAGGACAAGTCACTTGCGACTTTCTTGCAATCCGTTTCCTTGTTAACAAATGCGGATGCGGATGAAGATCCGGCGGATCGCGATAAGGTGACGTTGATGACGATTCACTCAGCGAAGGGTTTGGAGTTCAATCGTGTCTTTTTAGTGGGATTAGAGGAGGATTTATTCCCGTCCCAAATGATGTTGCAATCCCAGCAGGATCTCGAAGAAGAACGTCGCTTGTTTTATGTGGCGGTGACTCGGGCAGAGAAGAAGTTGATGATTTCGTATGCGGAATCGCGCTACCAATTTGGTCGATTGAAGGCTTGCGAGCCGAGTCGTTTCTTGAATGAATTAGATCCTAATTTTGTCAAAATGGCGAAGCCGGCTGGCGCTCGCAAGGAAGTGGCTAGTTTCCGTCCGGTTCAGAAAACAGGATTTACGGCTAAACCAGCGCCTTCTGCAGCTCAGCTGATTCAAAAGCCGACGACGAATACGAATTACCAGCACGTGGTTTCCACGAACTTTCAGGCAACGGATGCACTCGCTTTAGCAGCCGGCCAAAAAGTCGAGCACGCTAAATTCGGTTTTGGCCTCATCAAACGTATCGATGTGAATGGCGCAGAACGCAAAGCGGTGATTGATTTTGAAAAAGGGGTAGGCGAGAAGACACTCTTATTGAGCTTCGCGAAACTGATGGTGGTAAGCTAATTAGTTTTGGGAATCGTCTTGGTCCGCGGATAAACGCTGGGTCACGCGTACTTTCTTAATACGTCGTGTATCGACAGACTGCACTTTGAAAGTAAAATCTTCGAATTCGATTTCCTCACCAGCACTTGGGATTCTCCCGAAAAGTTCGATGATTAAGCCGGCAAGGGTTTCGCTTTCGCCTTTGGCCTTCTCGAAATAAGCTCCATCAATCTCAAATACACGACAGAAATCGTTTAGCGAAGTCTTCGCCTCGAAAACATAGATGTTGTCAGCGATTTTCTTGTAATCCGCTTCCACCTCATCGAACTCATCATTGATCTCACCCACGATTTCCTCGATGATATCTTCCATCGTGACTAAACCTTCCGTCTCGCCGTATTCATTTACGATGATGGCCATGTGCACCCTTTTCTCTTGGAAATCGTACAAAAGATCATCGATTTTCTTGTTTTCCGGAACGAAGAATGGGGTATGCAAGAGCGGAATCCAATCGAAATTCTCGTCTTGGTCAATGTGTTTTAATAAGTCTTTGATATACAAAATACCCTCGATTTTATCGATGGTCTCATTGAATACCGGCACACGAGAATAGCCATTCTTGTTAATGAGGTCCATTAATTCGTGGAAATTCATGCTCGTGTCGAAGGCAACGATATCGCGTCTAGCCTGCATCACCGATTTCACGGAAATATTCCCAAAATTCAGAATACCGCGTAAAATATCTTTTTCTCGATCACTCGTATTCTCATCTGTAGTAATCTCCAGCGCCTGATTTAATTCTTGGGAAGTAAGTGTGTAGGACTTCTTCTTCACGCGTTTCTCGATCAATCCAGAAATGCCTAACAGCGCTTTCGAAAGCGGCGCAAAAACGAAACTTAAAAAGCTGATCAGCGGCGCAGAATAGCGAGCGAAATTCAGGTTATTTTGTTGTGCCCAGACTTTGGGAATCAATTCGCCGAAAAACGTGATGATAAAGGTCACCCCAAACAACAAAAACAGGGTCACGACCAGCGTCTCCATCGACTGTTCTCCCATCACCTGAGAGGTCAAATAATTGGCTAGCGTAATGAAAATAATATTCACAAAGTTGATGGAAATCAACAAAGTAGCGAGTAATTGCTGTGGTTTTTCGAGTAAGACACTGACCTTTTTCTCAGTGCTAACCTCACTCTCGCGTAGGAAGATTCGTTGGTCTGCATTCAGGGAAAAGAAGGCTACCTCTGATCCGGCTAAAACGGCAGATAGAAACAACAGAGCCACTAAAACGAAGGAAATAAGCGCAATTGAACTCACACTAATGGAAGGCTCCAAGGCGAGTAAAAAGAGATTGGGTAAGGGGTCTGGGTCCATATTTTGAGTGAACTGATCGATGCAAATTTACAAAAAAGGGAATACGAAAAGCGATATTCCCTTTTTTGTCACATTAAATTTAAAACGGCAGGTCATCTCCTTCTTCCATCATAGGTGGGAAAGGCTCTGACTTCGACGCCCCCGCTAAAACGGCTTCTGGCTTCGGTCTTTCTGCTGCTGGAGCAGAGCCTTCATTACGCCCACCGATTAGGTTAATCGAGGTAGCACGAACTTTATAGCCGCGAACGGTTGCTCCATTCTTATCTTGCCATTCTTCGGAACGAATTTTTCCTTCGATGTATACTTGATTTCCTTTTTTCAAATATTGCTCCGCGATGTTTGCTAGGTTATCCCACAGCTCCACACGATGCCATTCGGTTTGATCCACCCGTTGTCCGTCTTTTCCGGTATACGACTCGGAGGTCGCGATGTTAATGTTTGCCACTTTCACACCGCTAGGAAGCGCGCGCACTTCCGGATCAGCGCCTAAATTTCCTAGTAAAATAACTTTGTTTACTCCAGCCATAATGATTTGTCGTTTAAAGGGTTAGCTCAGCAAGGCTCCTTGCATTGCCTAAAGGTAAGCGGGTGAAATGTCTTGTAAAATAGGACAGTCTAAATTATCAGTTATTAGGTTCAAAAGCAAAACAGGTTTTCCTTTGCTCTCGAACTCTGAGGGGCTCATCCAGCTATAACCCGCTGGAATTTCTAGGTCAAAATTATCAGGAACCTGAACATGCCACGCCTCGCATTTGATTTTTCGGTGACTTAACAGATGAACGGGTGGGGACTTAAGCGTTTGACGAGGAAATGGGAGCCATTCCAGCGATCCTTCGATTAAATAGAACTCCCATAATCCCTTCCAAATGCCGTTTTCAGTCCGCTCGCGCACTAAAAGCTGACCCTTCTGCTCGATGACCAGGTAGTCCATTTGTATTTCTTTGACCTTCGTCTTCTTTGATTTTATCGGTAACTCAGCAACTCGGCTAGCACTAAATGCAGCGCATGAAACCCTAAGTGGACAAACAGAGCAATCAGGTACCGGCGTACATTGCAAAGCGCCAAACTCCATAATCGCCTGATTAAATCCCGCAGGATCCGCAGCAGGAATTAATGACTGGGCCAGTTCGGTAAAAACTCCTCGCGCCGCAGAGGAGGCAATATCCGTTTCTACTTCGAACACGCGAGACAAAACCCGGAAAACGTTGCCGTCTACTACGGCTTTGGCCTCATTAAAAGCAAAGGACGCAATCGCCGCCGCCGTATAGGGTCCCACGCCTGGCAAGGTGATAATGTCATCATACGTGCGAGGAAAGTCGCCCGCGAAATCTCGCATGACCATCTGAGCTGCTTTTTGCAAGTTTCTAGCGCGGGAATAATAGCCTAAACCCTGCCACAAACGCAACAAGGAGGCTTCCGGCGCCTCAGCTAAATCCTTCACTGTTGGAAAAGCCGCCAGCAAACGCTCGTAATAGGGCAAGCCCTGCGCCACGCGGGTCTGCTGCAAAATGATTTCGGATAGCCAAATCGCATACGGATCCTTCGTTTGTCGCCAAGGCAGCTCGCGCTGGTGCTCGACATACCAAGCCATAATTGTGGCCGAAAAAGGATGGATAGGGCTTTTTTGCATGATTGAAATCAAATTTACGAAAAAAATCAGCCCTATTTCGAAAGAAATTTTAGAGAATTGGGAGAAAAACGTTACTTTTGTGTCCCTTTTACGGGAGGGAAATTGTAATTACCTAAGAATCATCATTTAATAAATTTATAAAACGTGACTAAGGCAGATGTAATTGCTGAGATTGCCAGCAAAACAGGGATTGACAAGAAAGATGTATCGGAAACGTTAGAGTCATTTTTCGAAGTAGTAAAAGATAATTTAGCGAAACAAGAGAACATTTATGTTCGTGGATTCGGTAGCTTCATCAATAAAAAACGCGCGCAGAAGATCGCCCGCAATATTTCTAAAAATACAGCGATCACGATCGATGCACATTATGTGCCTAGCTTTAAGCCAGCGAAAGTGTTTGTAGAGCAAGTAAAAACTAGTACTGACCCCACTAAATAAGCTGCAAAGCGATAAGGGTCTAGAATAATGAAAAAAAACCTTTTGATCATTCTTCTGGTAGGCCTAGGGATCTCCGCCCTGTTATTCCAATTACCGAAGGGTAATGTGGCGGGAAAAACACAAACTACTCCTGCGGGAGGCGCTAACCGAGATGCGGGTAGCGAAAAGACGGAAAAAGTCGCAGAAAAAGAGAAAGAGGAGCATGCAGCCCCTTTGACTCCGGCTCAACTAAAGGAGATTTCAGGATTGAAATCGGCTTTTGCTGCAGCTAAGACAGATGCTTCACAGGTGAAAGCCTTGGAGAATTTGATGCGCGCTTTTATGAATGCGAGTCATTATGATTCTGCTGCGGTTTATGCAGCGAATTATGCGGATCAGCATCCCAGTTTGACGAACGTTTTGCGTGCCGGTCAGCTGTATTTCGAAGCACAGACTTATGCTTTGAATGCGCAGAAAGGCGGTAAAATGGGCGAAAAAGCGAGATTGTACTTCACGAAGGCTTTAGTCATCGACCCGAACAATCTGCTAGTTAAGTCGAACATGGCGATGACTTACGTAGATACACCCACTCCGATGAAGGGCATTACGCTACTTCGCGAGGTGATTGAACAAGAGCCCACGTTTGTGCCAGCGCTGTTTAATTTAGGGATATTATCGATTAAATCGAATCAGTTTGGCAAAGGCCAAGAACGATTCACCCAGATATTGAAGCTGGAGCCGAATAACCATAAAGCCGCGTTAAATCTCGGTTTTTGTTTAGCCCAGTTAGATAAAAAAGAAGAGGCTCAGAAGATTCTGAAGCGTGTTTTAGAGTTATCTAAGGACGCAGAAGAGCAGAAAGCCGCGAAAGAGTTGCTTGCAGAAATGCAGGAGCATTGAGGTTGAAAGTCAACTTCGTATAGTATTTAACACATTAATTCTTAACATTATGCCTTGCGGTAAAAAAAGAAAACGTCACAAGATCTCTACTCACAAAAGAAAGAAGCGTCTTCGCAAGAATCGTCACAAGAAGAAGTAGTCTTCGTAAATCCATTTTCCAGATTGGGATTTGTATTTAGGTAACCCAGGAACAGGCATTTTTCGAAATGGCCTGTTTTTGGTGTTTAATTTCCTGTATCTTTAGACTATCTAGGCTATAATAGCCTTGTACCCTTCTTCTCGACATAAATTGTGAGCAATGAATTAATCATTAATTCGACTCCCAAGGGGGATCGGATCGCCCTTTTGCAAGACAAAAGGATAGTAGAGTACCATATTGAACAGTCTGAACCTCAATTTTCCGTAGGAGATATCTATCTCGGTACGGTGAAGAAATTGGTTTCAGGACTGAACGCCGCTTTTATCGACATCGGTTATGAGAAAGATGCCTTCTTGCATTACCATGACCTTGGCCCTAATTTACCGACCCTGCAGAAGTTTACGCGGGAGGTGATGACGAAGAAAAATAAAGTTATTCGTTTAGAGAACTTCAAGCTTGAGCCCGAAATTGATAAATTAGGGAAGATTGAGAAAGCAGTTCAAAAAGGACATTTAGCCTTAGTTCAAGTCGTTAAGGAGCCTATTTCTACCAAAGGCCCTCGTTTATCTTGCGATATTTCTATCGCAGGTCGTTTCCTTGTTTTAGTTCCTTTTGCAAACGGTGTGAATATCTCGAAAAAGATCACATCGAAAGCAGAGCGCAATCGCCTTCAAAAGCTGATGACGTCGATTAAGCCGAAAAATTACGGCGTAATCGTGCGTACTGTGGCTGAGGGTAAAGCGGTGGAGGAAATGGAGCGCGACCTAAAAGATTCCATTGCAAAATGGGAAGAGGGTTTAGTGAAATTAGTCGAAGCGAAAGCTGGAGACCGGATTATTGGGGAAATGAGCCGCGCAACTTCGATGTTACGCGACCTGTTGAACAATGATTTTGATAATGTCATCGTTGATACACCAGAATTGTACAATGAGGCAAAAGGCTATGTACACAATGTCGCTCCTGAAAAGGAGAAGATTGTTAAGTTACACCAAAGCAAAACCAAGTTATTCGAACAATTAGGGATTGAGAAGCAGTTGAAAATGCTTTTTGGCCGTTCGGTATCTTTGCCTGGTGGAGGTTATTTAATCGTGGAACACACGGAAGCTTTGCACGTGATCGACGTGAATTCGGGTAATAAGTCGAATTCAGAGGAAGATCAGGAGGCGACGGCGCTCAGTGTGAACCGGGAAGCTGCGAAAGAAGTAGCTCGCCAATTGCGTTTACGCGATATGGGTGGTATTATCGTGATCGACTTCATCGATATGAAGAAGGCGGATAACCGCAAGTTAATTCAGGACATCATGCGCGATGAAATGCGTGGGGATCGTTCGAAGTACACCATTTTGCCGTTGACGAAGTTTGGCTTGATGCAGATTACGCGTCAGCGTGTGCGTCCAGAGATGAACGTAGCGACGCATGAGACTTGTCCTAGCTGCGGCGGAACAGGTAGCATTACGGCGAGTATTGCGGTTTCTGACATTGTTGAACAGCATTTGGAACATTTGTTGACGAAGCAAAACGAGAAGAAATTGACACTTTTAGTGCATCCTTTCTTGAGTGCTTATTTCACCAAAGGTTTCCCTTCTATTCGCATGAAGTGGTTCTTGCAATACAAGACCTGGATTACGATCATGGAAGATTCCTCATTTGGCATAACAGAATTTAAATTCTTAAACCAAAATGGAGATCAAATTGAGATATCATCTTAGTATTTTAGCCCTATTTTTCGGCCTTCTTCTGCCCGCTTTCGATTCGAGCGCGCAATGGTGGAAGAAGGCGGATGAGGCAGAGAAGGAGCGTTCGAAAGGGATGCTTTTGCTCACTACTGAAGTTCAGACGGAGGCCACTGTGGCCATCAACCAGATGTATAACTTCCATTTCCCGGAAGCTGAACGCGAATTCAATTATTTAAAGATAAAGTACCCACAGCACCCGCTGCCTGATTTTTTATTAGGCCTGATGCAGTGGTGGAAAATCGTGCCTAATACGCGGAATGAGGTCTATGACGATCGCTTGATTGAATATATGGACCAAAGTATTGAAAAGGCCGAAAAAATCTACGACGAAACCGAAAATCCCGAGGCCGCCTTCTTCATGGCCGCTGCTTACGCCTTCAAAGGTCGTCTGCATGCCGAACGTAAGCACTGGACGCGCGCGACTTTGGCCGCTAAAAACGCACTCAAATACCTCGAATACTCCCGCAATTTTGCAGATTTTAGCCCGGAGCTGATGTTTGGCGATGGCCTTTACAACTACTATTACTTCTTCATCAAGCAGAATTTTCCTTTGCTGCGCCCCGTCTTGTGGCTTTTCCCCAAGGCCAACAAGTCCCAAGGAATTGCCCAGCTAGAGAAAGTTTCCTACCAAGCATTCTACACGCGGACCGAGGCTCGCTATTTTTTATTGCAGATTTACGGCATCGAAAATATGAACGAGAAGGCCTACGGGATGGCGAAATACACCTCCGAAACCTTCCCTGATAATCCGTATTTCCATAGAGCCTACGCTCGATCTGCCTACATGAATGGAAATGTGGAGGAAGCGACTTCTTTGTCTAAAGAAATTTTACGCCGCATCGATCAGCATTATGTCGGTTACGAAGCTACCTCAGGTCGCTATGCGAGTTATATTTTGGGCTATTATGCCCTGTATGTGTACCGAAACCATGCCGAAGCCATGAATTACTTCAAGCAGTGCATGGAGTTTTCCAAAGCCACAGACGCCACCGATTCCGGATATTATTGGGCTTCCGTTCTAGGTTTAGCCCGCATTTCCTATCAACAACAACATTACGACGAAGCCGTAGACTTCTGCAAAGAAGTACTAGAGCACGCCGAAAAGAAATCCCCTCAACACACCGAAGCCAAAAAATTGCTTTCCGAGTCTAAGAAAGCCAGACGCAAAAAACGATAACATGAAAGCAGCCATCATCAAACAGTATTTTCCTTCCATCACCGAGCAGCAACTAGCTCAATTCGAGCAATTGTTTCCCCTTTATGCGGAGTGGAATGAGAAGATCAACGTCATCTCTCGCAAGGATATTGATAATTTGATGCTGCACCATGTCTTGCACTCATTAGCCATCGCTAAATTCATCGATTTCAAACCCGGCACCGAAATCCTAGACGTAGGCACCGGTGGCGGCTTCCCAGGTATTCCATTGGCGATCCTATTCCCCGAAGTGAATTTCCACCTTGTGGACAGCATCGGAAAGAAGATCAAAGTCGTTCAAGGCGTCGCTGAGGCTTTAGGACTGAAAAATGTGCAAGCCACTCACGGCCGTGCTGAGGATGTGGATGGCGAGTTTGAGTTTGTCGTATCCCGCGCAGTGACCCGCCTATTGCCCTTCTTTGGTTGGGTGAAGAATAAGATTAGCTTAAACAGCTACCACGACCTGCAGAATGGTCTTCTTTGTTTGAAAGGGGGAGATTTACAGGAGGAATTGCAAGAATTTGGGAGAAAGCATAAGGTGTATCATCTTTCCAAAAGCTTTAAGGAGGACTTCTTTGAGACGAAGAAGTTGGTACATGTCGCACTGTAGGCGACTAAATTAGAGATAAGAGAGTATAGAGTAGAGATAAGTTTAGTCCGGAGGGGATTAGTAACTGGTAGTCGGTAATCAGGGGTTTGATTTGAACTTTGGTCTTTGCACTTTGACACTTTCTGTCAATACCTGAAAACCTCTTTCAATACCTCGACGTTATTTTGTCAATAAGGCGTTTAGGGGCTATTTGGGCAGATTACTTCTATACGTATCCCCGAAGGGGATGCCAACTTTGTACTTTTTGCTTTGTTCTTTGTGCTTTGATAGTCGCGAAGCGACTAAATTACGCAGTGACGGCTTGCTGCGCAGCAGCTTTAAACAAATCCTTTAATGGCTTAATCTGTCTACGAGAAATGGTCACTTGGTGATTGTTAACTAAACGGATACTTTTGTGGATGTTGAAATCAATCGCTTGGATGGAATTCATGTTGATGATCGCAGACTTCGATGGACGAATGAATCCGCGTTCCAAAAGATAAGACTCAAAGTATTTTAATGTACGGCACGAAATAATCTTGCGACCATCGAATAAATAGAATTTGGAGTAATTACCCTCTCCCTCTATTCGCATGATGTCTTTAATGCAAATGGTTTGGTCACCTAAGACCAATGTGCAGCTTTGTTCAGTTTTAATGGTTACTGTCATAATAATTTAAACAGATGGTACTACAAATCTACGGCTGCTAGCCTGGCCAATCGACAATAATTAGGTTATTTGCGTTATTTACTATTTTGAGTCTAATTTCATTTATTAACCGGTAGATAAATGATAGGTTACATATAGTTTTCATGTATAATACCCTTAATAATTCCATAATGTAGGATATTAAACTAGTCTTTCACGTAGTATTCGGTACGGGACTTATACATATTTTCCTTATTTTCGAATACTAAATTTTAAACTATGAAATCAAGACGTTTTGGCCGGACTAACTGGCAAGTAAGTGAAGTGGGATATGGTATGTGGGGTTTGGCTGGATGGACCGGTTCAGACATTGAAGAGGTGAATAAGTCCTTAGACCGTTCGGTCGAGTTAGGCTGTAATTTCTTTGACACAGCTTGGGGATATGCAGAAGGAAAATCAGAGGAAATATTAGGAGGACTTTTGAGACGTCACAAAGACACGACTTTATATGCGGCGACGAAGATTCCGCCCAAAAACTTTACTTGGCCATCTAAGTCTCACTTTAAAATCGAAGATTGTTTTCCCGCTGCTCACATTGTAGAATATACAGAGAAGAGTTTGCGCAATTTGAATGTGGAGCAAATTGATTTACAGCAATTCCACGTGTGGGAAGATGCATGGGCGGATCGCGATGAGTGGAAGATGGCCGTGGAGAAATTGACGAAAGAAGGTAAGGTTGCCCATTGGGGAGTGTCGGTGAATCGCTGGGAGCCAAACAATTGCTTGCAGACCTTGGAAACAGGTTTGATATCTTCGGTGCAGGTGATTTACAATATTTTTGACCAAAATCCAGAAGACCAATTATTCCCTCTTTGCAAGAAATTAGATGTGGGTGTGATTGCGCGCGTGCCTTTTGATGAAGGAAGTTTAACGGGTTTGATGACTTATGAAACAACATTTCCAGCGAATGACTGGCGTTCGACGTATTTCGTTCCGGAGAATTTGATTTCGAGTGTGGATCACGCCAATGCATTGAAACCATTACTTCCTGAAAGAATGGAATTGCCTGAAATGGCATTGCGCTTTATCTTATCTAATCCGGATGTGGGCACGATCATTCCGGGTATGCGTAAGATCAAACACGTGGAAAGCAATATTGCTACCTCGGATGGAAATGGTTTAGCGAAAGAATTAATTGAAGAATTGCGCGCGCACCGTTGGGAGCGTCAGCCTACTTCTTGGTCGCAGTAAAGAGTTCTTTTAAAGCTGCCTCTTCTCGGAATCCCGATGTTTTTGTGATCATCTCGCCTTTAGAGAAGACCAAGAAACTCGGGATTTCGTCTATTCCGTAGGCTTGCATAATGGCCTGGTTTCCGTCTGCCTCTACTTTTAATACGGTCACGGAGCCTTTGAATTCTCCGGCTAGTTTATCCACGATGGGCATCATCTTGAGACAAGGCGCGCACCATTTGGCATAAAAATCCACTACGACAGCGTCTGATGAGGCGATTTCTTTTTTGAAGTCGGCTAAATTCCAGGCCGCGTCATGCTTGACATCGGGTACACCCTCTAAAGGTTTCATGCGAGTCGTCCATTTTAAATAGCCGCCCTTCATTTCGGTCACTTGGAAACCTGCCGCGCGCATCTGTTCAGCTGCTTGAGCGGAACGACCACCTGATAGACAGTAGATTAGGACGGGTTTGTCTTTGGAAAGTTGTGCAACTTTAGTGCTGAAATCGGGGGAACGAAAGTCGATGTTGATGGCTTTTGGTAGATGTCCTCCACCAAATTCACCCGTGGTACGTACATCCAATAAATAAGCGTTAGGCGTCTGCTGAATCTTCTTTTCGAAGGCATCAACGTCTATATTTTGGGCGAAAGCGCTGAGGCTCAGCAGGGATACTAAGATATAGGTGAACGAATTCGAGATACATTTTATCATCTGGTAATACGTTTTTAGGCAAAAAAGCGTTAATTTGCAGGGCAATTTAGCCAAAAATCAGTAATTCTTTAATCACAATAAATAATATACGATGAGTGCAATACAGTATGTACACGCAAGACAAATTTTAGATTCACGCGGAAATCCAACGATTGAGGTGGATATTAAGACCGAAGACGGTGCTTTTGGACGTGCAGCAGTTCCATCTGGAGCTTCTACAGGTATCCACGAGGCAGTTGAACTTCGTGACGAAGACAAATCAGTTTACGTAGGTAAGGGTGTTTTAAAAGCTGTTGAGAACGTAAATACAGCGATTGCTGAAGAACTTTGGGGTTTAGAAGTGTCTGAGCAAAACATGATCGATAACATCATGATTGAATTAGACGGAACTCCTAACAAGAGCAAATTAGGCGCAAACGCGATCCTAGGTGTTTCTATGGCGGTAGCGAAAGCAGCAGCACAAGAGGCAGGTTTATCTTTATACCGTTACATCGGTGGCGTAAATGCAAATACGTTACCAGTTCCGATGATGAACATCTTAAACGGTGGTTCTCACGCGGATAACTCAATCGATTTCCAAGAATTTATGGTCATGCCAGCGAAAGCAGAGTCTTTCTCTCAAGCTTTACGTATGGGTACGGAGGTTTTCCACGCATTGAAAGGTGTGTTGAAATCAAAAGGATATTCTACTAACGTAGGTGATGAAGGTGGTTTTGCACCAAACATCAAGTCGAATGAAGAGGCAATCGAAATCGTATTGCAATCGATCGAAAAAGCAGGTTACAAGCCAGGTGAAGAAATCTTCATCGCAATGGATGCGGCTGCTTCTGAATTCTACGATGAGAAAACAGGTCTTTACACATTCAAAAAATCAGACGGAAAGCAATTGAACTCAATGGAGATGGCTGCTTACTGGAAGACTTGGGCTGATAAATACCCAATCATTTCGATTGAAGATGGTATGGCTGAAGACGATTGGGCAGGTTGGGCTGAGCAAACTAAATTGATCGGTTCTAAGTGTCAATTAGTAGGTGACGATTTATTCGTAACAAACGTGAAGCGTTTACAACAAGGTATCGAAAAAGGTGTAGCTAACGCAGTTTTAGTGAAGGTAAACCAAATCGGTTCATTGACTGAAACAATCGATACAGTAAACTTAGCGAAACGTAATTCATACAAGAACATCATGTCACACCGTTCTGGAGAGACTGAAGATGCGACGATTGCTGACTTAGCAGTTGCGTTGAACACAGGCCAAATCAAAACAGGTTCTGCGTCTCGTTCTGACCGTATGGCTAAATACAACCAATTGCTTCGTATTGAGGAGGAATTAGGTGCTAACGCGTACTTCCCAGGTTTAAAGTTCTAATTCGATGCTCGAACGCGTAAAGAGTCTTTTTTTAGGGCCAAATCGTTTCTACTACGTCTCCACCAGTATTTTATTGGTTTGGATGTTCGTTTTAGATACGAACGATTTATCCGTTCAATACCGACTTTATACAGAGCTTGCTGACTTAAAAGCGGAACACGAATATTACCGTCAGAAATTAAAAGAACTGAAAGTAGAGCGCGCTGCCGTGATGGGAAATCCCGCTTTGTTAGAAAAATACGCGCGAGAGAAGTACTTCATGAAACGGCCTAAAGAGGACGTCTTCGTGATCGTCGATCAGGAAAATCAACCGATTGAGAAATAAAGAAAGGCCCAGCAATTAGCTGGGCTTTTTTTATCGATCATAAAAACCCAATTAATGATCGATAAATTGTATTTTTGTGATCGATAAAAACACAAAGATGCCCAAAAAGCCCACAAACAGAGATTCCGAGATTATCCAATTTGTAAAGGATCATCCACATAGCGCATCTTCTGAAATTTTAGAGGGGCTGGATTTGCCTATTAGTGTAATTACCTTGCGAAGATCACTTCAGGAATTGTGTACCAAAGGCCTATTAACTAAAATAGGGGAGCTCAAGGGTACACGGTATGTTTTAAGTCCTGGATACGTGGTTCTAAGTCAGATAAATGTAGGGGAGTACTTCCTAAAAGAAATTGATGAACGATCGATTCTAACCTCCTTTGATTTGGACTTAATCAGTCAAACACTAAAGAATCTCGCACTTTTTACGGAGGAGGAACTGGTTTTTTTAAATGCATTGCAGGAGAAACATACATCCAATGCCGCGAAATTATCGTCAGATGGATACAAGAAAGAATTAGAACGTTTAGCGATTGATTTAAGCTGGAAATCATCTCAAATAGAGGGGAATACGTATTCTTTGCTAGAAACCGAACGCTTGTTGAGAGATAAAGAGACCGCTGCTGGAAAATCGAAGGACGACGCGATCATGTTGTTGAATCACAAGGATGCGATTGATTTTATTATTCAAAATCCGACTTATGTGAACCCGTTGACGGTTTCGAGTATAGAGGACATTCATAGTATTTTGGCCAAAGAATTAGACATTGCCAGAAATCTCCGAAATTCAAGAGTGGGCATTTCCGGCACGAATTATACCCCACTCGATAATGAATTCCAGATCAAAGAGGCGTTAACCGAAATGTGCCAGCTCATTAATGCAAAGCAAAACGTGTTTGAAAAGGCCTTGCTAGTTTTGGTGCTAATCTCTTACATTCAGCCCTTTTCAGATGGGAATAAGCGCACGGCTCGTATCATCAGCAACGCGATTCTTTTGAATAATAACTATTGTCCTATTTCGTTCCGGACTATCGATTCGCTCGAATACAAGAAGGCGATGCTCGTCTTTTATGAGCAAACGAATATCCAGCCGTTCAAACGAATTTTTATGGATCAGTTTGAATTTGCGGTGAACACGTATTTTTAGAGAGCAAAGTGCAAAGAGCAAAGTCCAAAGTTCAAAGAGGGTAATCTAAATCTCTTCTTTGAACTTTTTGCTTTGGTCTTTGAAAATTGACATTCGTCATTTTTCAACTATACTCTCAAAGCTACCTTTGCACCCATGCAACAGGTAAGTCTAGATCTATTGAATAAGTATAACGTAGCGATTCCGCGCTACACGAGTTATCCGACGGTACCATTTTGGGATGATACGATTGATAGGGAGCACTGGGAAACCATGTTCGCGCGTCGATTTAAGGAGACGAATGAGCAGGAGGGGATCAGCTTGTATATTCACTTACCTTTTTGCGAGAAGTTGTGTACGTTTTGTGGTTGCAATAAGCGCATTACGACGAACCATTCCGTGGAGGAGGAGTACATTGATGTGCTGTTACAGGAGTGGAATTTGTATCGAAAATCGATGAATTCGAAGCCCGTGATTCGGGAATTGCATATCGGTGGTGGGACGCCTACCTTTTTTTCGCCAACGAATTTACAGCGATTATTGCAGGGGATTTTAGCGGATTCGATTGTGCCGGAGGACCACGAATTTGGTTTCGAAGGGCATCCGAATAATACGACTCGAGAACATTTGCAGACGCTTTTTGAGCTGGGGTTTAAGCGGGTGAGTTTTGGGATGCAGGATAGTAATCCGCAGGTTCAGGAAGTGATTAATCGCATTCAGCCTATCGAAAATGTGAGACAGGTGGTCGAGTGGGCGCGGGAGATTGGGTATGAATCGGTGAACTTGGATTTAGTGTATGGGTTGCCGCTGCAGACTTTGGCACGTATCGAAAAAACGATTCAAGATGCCATCGCGATTCGCCCGGACCGCATTGCTTTTTATTCGTATGCCCATGTGCCTTGGACGAGTAAGGCGCAGCGTTTATTTGATGAGAGTGATTTGCCTGAGGCATCTGAGAAGATGACTTTGTACCAAAAAGGAAAGGAGCTTTTTCGCGCCGCCGGTTACACGGACATCGGGATGGACCACTTCGCGCTACCGACGGATTTGATGGTTAAGGCGCACAACGAGGGCACATTACATCGCAATTTTATGGGCTATACGGTGCAGCAGACGGGCTTATTGCTCGGATTAGGGGTGTCGAGCATCAGCGATATTTACTATGGTTTTGGCCAAAACAAAAAGACCATTCCGGAATATTACCAGCAAATTAAGGCCGGCGAGCTGGCCGTTTTCAGAGGCTATTTTTTAAGTCTGATGGACCAAAAAATGCGCCAATACATCCTCGACATCGCGTGTCAAGGTAAGACGCATTTCCACAAAGAAGACCTCGAAGTCCTCCGCCAATACACCTTCCACGAGCTAGACGAACTCGCGATCGACGACCTCGTCACCTGGGGCGAACACGGAGTCATCGTCACCGATCTGGGCAAACATTTTATCCGAAATGTGTGCAAGGCGTTTGACCTGAAACTGCTGGCGACAGTGGAGACAATGCCGCAGTTTAGTCAGGCGGTGTAATAAATAAACCCAATGAACAGGGTCCATTGGGTTTAGGGAATCTGATTGTTCTAATTCGATTTAATCTCTAATGCAGCGAACAGATATACCGAATTCCGAATTGCTACCTGATCTTCTCAAATCACTGATGGTATATTCCAAATAGGCATATGCGCAAGTTCCAGCACTCCACCACATACCAATTAGACCTAGACGACTAAAACTGCCACCAGCACGTGTTCCACCCGGAAGTCCAGTAAAACCGCTCTCGTTAGTAGCGCCTGTATTGTTTGACCAAACAGTACCCACAGCTTTTAATTTTTTATCTAAATCACCTGGATAGGAATTTAATTTATCAATTAAAATTCCCCATTCTGAGTTAGTCGGAATATGCCAACCTGCGGGAGCTAATCCTCGAGGATCATTCACCGCATACCAATTATATAGTTTCCCATATTTTGCATTCGCAGGATCGTTATTGTAATAGCACCAGGCTCCAGTAGTTAGGCTATTCCAAGTAGTTTCGTCTGTAACTTGTGGGATAATATCACCATTTCTATATGTTACAACATCTAAATTCTCTCGACTCCACTGTTGTGTTCCAATTACAATGGTAGGTAAATAGACTGGGATGTTATTTGAACCAGATGAAGGTGTCGTCCAAGATGCATTTCCATTATTATTTGCTGTCAATACCTGACCTGCCGTTCCATTTGTATTAGGATAAGTTACGGCGCCGGCGGTTAATGTTCCACTTGTTTTGACATTGGTCACGCTAGTGTTTCCTAATTGAATTGTATTGCTTGAAGAAACAATGGCACCATTCCCTATTGCAGTGGCATTTGTTAAATTATTTGCAACAACATCCGCTTCATAACCAATGGTGGTATTGTAAGTGCCTGTGGAATTAGCATATAGAGATCGATAGCCGAGAGCGGTATTATTGTTACCTGTCGAATTGTTTTGTAGTGATTGATATCCGACTCCTGTGTTATTTGCGCCAGTAGAATTGGCAAAAACCGTTTGAGAACCCACCGCCACATTATTAGAACCCGTTAAACTATTTCCTAAAGCTTGTGTACCTATAGCAATGTTGTCGTTTGCCGTTGTATTTCGATACATCGCACTTGTACCGATTGCGACGTTGTCAGATCCAGAGGTATTTGAAGGCAGTGAGGCTTGTCCAATCGCAGTATTTCTATCCCCCGTTGTGTTAGCAGCAAGAACTTGGAAACCAAGCGCGTGATTATAATTTCCGGTTGTATTATTAAAAAGTGCTTGAAAACCGAAACCACTATTGTATGCGCCAGTTGTATTAGAGGCCAGTGCCGAGGCTCCAATCGCCGTATTGACCCCATTATTCGACCCCGCTCCTTTACCAAATGTTAAACCAGTGATGTTTACATCACTGGTAAATGTTTTTGCACCGCCAATTGTCTGTGCAGTAGTAAGATCTACGTAGGTAGGCGTTCCGTAGGTAATTTCTTTAGTAGTGGCATCATAAAACAAGGAATTAGCTGCCGAAGCATTTCTTATTGGGTCTACATAAAAACCCGAATTAGTAGGATTTAATGGAGTACTCATTCCAGTTGCATTGATGGCAATACTGTTTGCTACTTGCACATTTCCAGCAAAAGATCCGATCGCTACTGAATTTGCCCCTTGTCCGTTTTGGCCTGCTGCAAATCCAATGGCTACCGCTCTACTCCCTTGTCCTGATTGTGCAGCATTAGGTCCGATTGCAACGGAGCTTGCACCTTGGTTATTATAACCGGCAACATATCCAATAGATATTCCGCCACTCGCTTGATTGTTAGCACCGGCACCGGCACCCACACCGACACCTCCCATGCCTTGATTCAATTGCCCAGATTGATCACCAATTGCGACATTAGTAGTGTTTAACCCTAGAACAGCTCTAGCTCCAGCAACAGTCGTTGCCCCCGTTCCTCCATTTGCAACTGGAACCACTCCTGTTAAAGTCGAAGCACTATTGCCGCTAGCTGCTGCACTTAATACGCCATTTGCGTCGATGCTTAAGTTTGCACCTATTTTAACTCCTCCTAAAGTTGAGCCGCTCGCAATAGGCAACGTGTATGCTGCAGGTATAGTAGGTTTGTTGATTAAATCGCTATAAAGACCAGAGATTCCGACTCTAGAAATGCTAGTGGTATTTGCCTTTGATGCTAAAGCCGTGGTTACATCTGCTGTGTTCGCTTTTAATGCCAAAGCTGATGTAACATCTGCTGTGTTTGCTTTTAATGCCAAAGCCGTGGTGACATCTGCCGTATTTGCCTTTAACGCTAAGCCCGGAACCGTAGGAGCATCTGCTGTTCCCGCTAAATCTCCTGCTAGTTGTATCTTACCTTTAGTGGAGGCATCTGCATCCGCGATAGTTGCCGCAGCTACTTGAGTGACTACGAATGTTTTGATGGTACCTGTATCTGCTTTCGCTGCTAAAGCGGCTGTCATATCTGATGTATTTGCTTTCAGTGCAAGTGCCGCATTTACATCCGTCGCATTCGCCTTTAACGCTAATCCCGAATTCACATCCGCCACATTCGCCTTTAGATCCAATGCAGCATTCGTCGCTGTCGAAATAGGTTTTGCCGCATCCGACGTATTGTCTACGTTTCCTAAACCAAGATTAACTCGCGCATCTGCCGCTGTCGTTGCACCTGTTCCTCCACCTGCGATGGATAAGACAGAGCCTAGCTTGCCAGCAGTTTCAGCATATAATGCGTAGGGAGTGTAGTTGAGTTTTTGGTCAGATACTTTCGTGTAAGAAGCACCTTGATTAAAGCTAACAAATACTTGCAAGCTTTTTTGAACGCCATCCCACGTCAAGGAATTAAACGACGCAGTTGATACAGAACCGATCATCAAATTCACAAGACCGTACCCATCGGTTTTGGTTTTTTGCACTTCTTCGAATTGCAAAGTGGATCCATTGTAAATACTGAATTTCATCCACACATCGCCATTAACTAAAGGCTGTCCAGAGATGTCTTGACCGGGTACTTCAATGGCGTTAGGATCGAGAATGACGGCTTGATAGGAGAGACCCTTTTGGGAAAAACCTACATAAGAAACGAGTATAAATAAAAGAGAGAACAGATACTTTTTCATAAAACGAATTAGTTAGAAAGGCTAAGGCCAATACTGAATGTAGATGGGATGAAGTTTAAAGTGGAGCTACCGAAATTGTAGCTGTCTAGGTGTTGGTATTTCACAAACACGCCTACCTGTGGACTGATTTGTTTACTTAATTCAAAGCTGTAGCCGTACATAGTGCGCAAAGAGCTGAATTGATTATCGCTTGATAAATCCACGTAGCGGTTTAACAGAAATTGATTTCCATTAATCATGGTAGAAGCCGCCACCTGAAGTTTCGAAACAAGAGCAATTCCTTTGCCTAAAGAAAGCCTAGGGCCGAATCCAGCTTGAAGGCCAATAAAATCAGTGGCATACGAAAAGGGGATGTTTTGCACATCACCCACATTATTGAACTGATTATAGTTAACGCCGTAATCAACAAGGAAAGATTTCGAAAGCTTAGACTCACGAGACAAACTCAAATGCAAGCCAGAAGCCGGACGCAAGAACGACGGATTAGTGCCCGCAGAATTAGTGAAGACGAAGGAGGTAATGTTCGAACCTACCGAGAACTTATAGCTCTGAGCAAAGGACGAAATACTAAAAAGTAGGAGTAGTAAAATTCTTTTCATATTAATCTTTAATGAGCTGTTTCGTGATGACTTGGTTGTTTGTGATGAGACGTAAAATATATTTGCCTGTATGTAGGCGATCAAAATCGAGCAATTGAACTTCGCTCAGATTTGCAGCAAACTCAGCGGACCAAACGCGTAGTCCATCGATGGAATACAATTCGACAGTGGAAGGCGAAGAGCTTGCGCGAGAGAGTTTCAAGCGAAAAGAAGACACGAAAGGATTAGGGAAGGTTTCTAAAGTGATGGGCGACGAAGTTTCAACCGAGCGGCTGAACACACGAGAAGATGGTTGCAAAAACCCTTGGCGCATCACATAAGCTCCGGCTTTGCTGGTTCCCGTTACTACTGACGATTGCCCTATCGATTGCAAATAGGTCGAACTACCTAAGCCGGAGGAAAGGGTGGAAATTTTCACTGGTGATTGAGCAAAAATCACATAGGAGAACAATAAAAGGAACGCGGTTCGAAAAAGCATTTGTATAATTTGATGACTCAAAAAAAATGCTTTGAAAGTGCTAAAAAGATTAAAGTTCAGTTTTAGTTGTTCATAAAAATAGTTTTTGAACAACAGGCTAAAAGAGCCATAGTTCATTAATCACATTTTTGAACTAATATTATCCCGTCGTTCTAAAGCGCAATTTTATGGTATACACTTCGCTTGTACTGGTCTTTATCGTATCGCTTTTGTTGTTGCTTAATCACTGGCGACAAAACAAAGGGATTATTTATTTAGTCTGGATCATCCTGGGTTTAGGGGTTAGACAAACGGTCTTATTGGTGCTCAATACCACGCGTGATCCATTTGTATTAGCGTCCTTTATTGCCCACATGGATCCGCTCATTGTTATGATAGGCCCTTTCTTAATCTACTATATAAAGAGTGTGGTGAAAGGGGAATTCGTGTGGGACAAAACTCTTTTGGTATTATTAATTCCATCCATTTTAAGTTTCATCAATTTAATGCCCTATCTCGCTATGCCGTTTGAAAATAAGGTAGCTTACTTTAGCATGGCCAGTGCTAATCGCCCAGCTTTAGTCTATCTATTTCTACGAATGCATCACCAGCTTTTGTTAATTCAGTTCTATAATTTAGGTTGCCTTATTTATGCGGTGCGCTATTTAATAAAGATGAAAAGGGCGAATGGATTCTACATCAAAAAGAAGGTGAGTGTTCTGTTCAACCGGCTTTTAGTGATCATCCCTGTGATTGTTATTCCCTATGTATTGGTGTTCTTTTTGTTGGCTTTGAATTCAAAAAAGCTGGGGAAGGTTGACTTTGCAAATCCTGAAGTCATTAATAATCAATCCTTATTTTTCTTAACGTTGCTATTACCTTTTAGTTTCTTTTTAATCCCTAGCTGGTTGTACAACGAGAAGGATCCCTTGTCTTTTTTGGAAAACTTCATACGTACTTGGAAAAGTGTAGTGAATGAGAAGTCCAAATTCTCAGAAGAGGATTCCTTCGAAAAATCTAGCGATTTAGATCGCATCATTTCCTACATAGAAACACAGAAACCTTACATCAAAACGGCCTTCTCTTTACACGATATTTCGCAGGCATTGAACATCCCGCATAACCGCGTGGCAACCTGTTTTAGCAAGCAATTAAAGGTGGCTTTTCCGTCCTACCGCAATAAATTAAGAATTGCATATGCGACGGACTTATTGCGATCGGGAACCCATTTAACCACCTCCATCGAAGGGATAGCCGAGATGTCCGGGTTTAAAAGTAAATCGATCTTTTATAAGATTTTTAAGGAAGAGCACGGCACGACGCCCACGGATTGGATTAAAGAGAATTTGGAAATTTAAAGGTTCAAAAACATGTTACAAACCTCACTCATTCTTGTATTCTTCGTATCATTTATTTTTTTGGTGAATCACTATGGCCAAAACAAAGGAGTCCTCTATCTGCTATTTATCATCCTGGATAAAGCCTTGACGCAGTATGCTTTGCTTGTACTCAATTCAACAAATGACCCCACTGTATTTTCTTTAGTGTACCATCTAGAACCATTGATCGTTCTCCAAGGGCCCTTCTTTTTATACTACCTGAAGAGCATCATGAAAGGGTCTATTGTTTGGGATAAATACTTACTCATTCTTGCAATCCCCTCGCTGATTTTCTTGATTAATCTACTTCCTTATTATGCCTTGCCATTTGAAAGTAGGTTGGATTATTTTAATGAGACTTTGGCAAACAAAGACATCATTGGCTACCTGTTTCTCTCGTTAAAACAACAGTATTTATTTATAGCCGTCTATAACACGTCCTTTATTCTTTATGGAATTAGCTATATCTATCGATTGAAAGCTGGGGGTGGAATGTATATTAAGAAGAAAGTGAATATCTTAATTACTCGGATTTTTATTGTCACCTTGCTGACTGTTATTCCCGATATAGTAGTACTGTTTTTATTAGCTATTGAATCAAACCAAACGGGGATGATTGATTTTTTAAATCCGGATGCGGTTAATAATAATTACCTCTATTTTAAATCGTTGGTATTGCCCATCAGTTTCTTTTTTGTCCCCAATTGGCTCTACAATGAAAAGGAGCCTCTCTCATTTTTAGATAATTTAAAAGCCACTTGGGAAAAAGTCGCGAGCTCGAAAAAACATTTCTCGCAGGAAGATCCTTTGGAAAAATCAACAGATATGGATCGCATCATTTCCTACATCGAAAACGATAAACCTTACGTCAAAACGGCCTTCTCCTTACACGATATTTCGCATGCATTGAACATTCCGCACAACCGAGTGGCGAACTGTTTCAACAAACAATTAAAGGTCCCCTTCACCACCTATCGCAACAAGCTCCGAATCGATCACGCGACCTCTTTATTGCGCTCCGGCGCCCACCTAAACACCTCCATCGAAGGGATCGCTGAGCTTTCCGGCTTTAAGAGCAAATCCATCTTTTATAAGATTTTCAAAGAGGAGCATGGGACGACGCCCATTGAGTGGATAAAGGAGAATTTATAAATGCGTCGATTAATTTCGCTAATCGCCTCAAAAAATGACTATATTTGAGGCGATTACACATTCTAATCGCCTCATCATGTACAACTGGCACCGGGAATCTTGGCCTCATTTTGAATTTAACATCCACTCTTTCGAGCCGGCGTTAAGCGCGTTTATGCTCAAATCCGGTGAATTAAGCGGTAAATTGCTTGCCTTGCCTATCGAGCAACGTACGGAAATGATGATTCAACTGATGGTTTCAGAGGCTTTAAAAACAGCTGAGATTGAAGGCGAAAATTACAGTCAAATGGACATTATGTCTTCGATTCGGAAGAATTTAGGTTTGCCTGTGGAACATTTGGCAAAAAATAAAAACGCGGATGGTCTCAGTAAAATGTTAGTAGACGTTCGCAAAACGTACGAGCAACCACTGTCTGAAAAGCAGCTAAAGTCTTGGCATCAATTGCTGATGGGTAATAGCCCCCATATAAATGCAGGCAAATGGCGTAGTGATACGGCCCCAATGCAAATTGTTTCTGGTTCTGCCGCAAATCCAACAGTCCATTATGAAGCTCCTCCGTCCTCGCGTGTTCCGCAGGAAATGAAGCAATTTATTGCTTGGTATAATGAGTCCGCCTGGATGTCGCCTCCCGTGAAGGCGGCTGTGGCCCATTTGTATTTTGAATCGATTCACCCTTTTGAAGACGGGAATGGCCGGATAGGTCGCGCCATCGTGGAGAAAGCACTTTCACAGGGCCTAAATTGTCCTTTGCCTTTTAGTATTTCCAAAGCCATCGAGGCAAACAAGAAAGCCTATTATCAATCCCTTAAACAGGCAGAAAAAGGCCTGGATATTACAGATTGGATACATTGGTTTGTCCAAACGCTTCTCGAGGCCCAAACCTATGCGGACAAAATGATCCAGTTTACGATCACTAAATGGCATTTCTTCTCCGTCTTTGAACACAAACTCAATCCCCGCCAAAACAAGGTCATCAACCGCATGCTAGCCGATGGCCCCGACACCTTTCAAGGAGGAATGAATGTGCGCAAATATGTAGGAATCACGGGCACGTCGCGGGCCACCGCTTCCCGTGATCTCCAAGAGCTTGTTTCCTTGCAGATATTTACCCCTCTAGGCTCGGGTAGGTCGGCGAGGTATGAGGTGGTTTTTTGATCAATAAAAATCCCAACGGGAATGACCCGTTGGGATTGAGGTACTCTTTGTTCTAATAAACCCTTAATGGGGTTAAAATTGTCTAATGGGGATAACATATTTCAGTGCCGAGTTATCACTCCAACTTGTAGTTGAACCGGCATCTGACGACTTGAAATAATAGGCATATCCTTGATTTACTTCTGTGGAACTCCAATAGTCATGGCTCGCATTAAATCCTGATCCTGAAATCAGAGATAAATTTGAATACAAAATTCCTAATTCATAAATGGATGGTAGGTACCAATCGCCATATACTGGAGTCGAGGCATTAGATGCGTTTGCATATTGCTGCGCAAGCATTGCAGCATAGATATTGTGGTATTGAGGATCAGTCGCATACATAAACGCCTGTTCATAATAACTTGTTTTTGCTATGATATTCGTTGTATTAAACATTCCCGCACCTAAACCTGATCTAAAGGCAGTTGCAATGTACCCTGTTCCTGGTAGAAATTTCACCCCTGTTGTACTCGTAAAATCGAAAGGTCCTTTATTCCCTAATTCATTTTTAGCCGCGATTAAGCCATGGTTGCCATTGTCCCAAGTATAGAAGACGATGCCGCCTCCATATGATTCACCTATGGAGTGTGTATTACCTCCCGAAGATGCTGTTTTCCAAGCAACTGTTCCACTGCTTGTTACACTCAAAACTTGATCCGTTGTTCCAAGTGAATTTGGATAAGTAACTGCTCCGGAAGTAATTGTTCCACTAGTATTTAAATTGCTTGCATATATATCTCCATTCACCCCAAGTCCCCCCGCAACGGTTAAGGCACCTGTTGTTTTGCTGGTAGATGCGGTAATGGGATAAACAGATACTTTGGATGGACTGATTTCTAAATATGGGTCAGCCGTGGAATTGGAGGTTGCTATGCGGAATTTCAAAGTGGCAGAGCCACCGCTGTCTGGGTTGTCACTAAACATACCTGTGTTTCTAGCCCAATCCCCTCCCAAAAATGAGAAGCCCACTGCTGCGTTGTAAGTAGAACCAGAGGTTGCTCTAATGGATGTTAGCCAAGTAGGTACGTTATTTTCCATGGATAATATCGTACCGTTATTTCCTTTTGCTAAACGTGTCCCTGTACCGCTTGCTCCACCATATATAAGATCCCCAGAAGTGGTCATAGGAGATAATGCATCAAACCCAGCTGATTTTGTCGTTGCACCTGTTCCACCTTTAGCTATCACAACTGTGCCAGACATTGTACTTGCATCCGCTACAGATGTTACAGTTGTCCAAGTGAGGGTTCCGCTCGCACTCGTACTCAATACTTGCCCAGAAATACCAGGGGTAGAAAGCCCAGTCCCACCATTGGCTACTGCAATTGTCGAAGTTGTACTTAACACCCCACTTGCACTATTTGTAACAATGCCAGCGGAGGATAACGATGGAATAGTAAGATTGCCATCTTTGGTAAAGGTTAAAGATGATGTCGCTAAGGCTTCTACAGTAAGATTATTCGTTGTTGGAGGGTTGTTAAATGTCGGGGTTCCTACTTTAGTTATAGCAAAAGCATTAGGGGATAAATCAGCTAAAGTTGCTGAAGTTGGAGCAATAAGTAATTGCGTCCCCGCTATATTCCCTATGGTGGTAGGTGGGGTAAAATAGGATGTGCCTATGGTGTTTCCATAATTATATACTGCAGTTCCTTTGACAATGCGAATATTGGTTAGATTGTATTTCCCTCTATTGCCCCCACTGACTGGATCTGCCCCTATTCCTAGCGTCCTGTTACTAAAACCCATTAATGCTGCACTAATACCAGCGTTATTAGCTCTACTAACCCCATTTATATAGGTAGTTAGATTATCCCCATTCCTAACCATTGCAAAATGTGTCCAGGTTTGTAATGGTACTAAATTGTTGGCCGTAGATGCTGTATAACCGGTTCCACTAATGTTATTATAATTTTGTCGGAAACTTCCATTTGAACCAATTCCACATATAAAATAATTCGAACCTCCATCATTCATCTCCACTAAATCACCAAGTCCGCCAGTCCAACCGCTGTAATCATTAACATAAATCCAACCCTCAATAGTGAAATTACCTGTACCAAAATCAAAGCCAGAATTACCAGGAACAGTTAAATATTGTGATTGAATTGCATTTGTAAAAGTTAAACTTCCAACATTTTGAGGCACTACTTTACTCGTTGATAAACTCACATCAGAACCTGTAGTAGAAGTAACAGGCACCGCCCCTAGTGCACTTAAGGAAGTCCAAGAAAGCGTCCCGCTCCCTGTTGTACTTAAGACGTTTCCGCTAGTTCCATGAGTATTAGGATAGGTTACTGTTCCCGCCGTTAGTGTCCCAGATGTTTTTACATTTTGAACAGCTGTAGAACCATTGGAACCATCAGCTCCTAATTGAATGCTGTTGCTTGCTGTTACAATTGCTCTAGCACCGATTGCAGATGAATTAGAAATAGTGCTGCTGTTAGGTACCGATGCGGCATATCCTACAAAAGTATTGTAGCTTCCAGTATTATCATTTTGACCAGCTATTACCCCTACTGCTGTAGAGTAGGATGTAGAACTTGAATTGCGCATTGCGTTAGTACCAACCGCGGTATTATTTGTTCCACCATTTCCATTTAATGCCATAAATCCAAGAGCCGTTGAATTGTCATTCGCAGATGCGGCATCACCTAAAACAGTACTCGATCCTCCGCTGCCTTTCCCTACATTCGTTCCATTTGCTACCACATTATTCACAAATGTTTTGTTGCCTCCTATCGCAGTTTGGTTTGAAGAAAGATCGACAAAATTTTTCACCGTGGACCCCGTTCCCCCATGCGCAATATCAATGGTGGTTGCGCTCCACGTACCCGTTGTCACCGTCCCCAAAGTTGTAATGTCAGTTCCTACTAATTTAGAAGAAGTAATGCTGCCGGCTAATTTGGCATTCGTAATAACCCCATCAGTGATACTTAAGACCGCTGATTGATCGCCAGCAGAAACATAATAACGTTGTGCACCATTTATTTTTAAGGCATATACATTTGCGCTTCCACCAGCAGGAATAGTAAATGTCGTTGCCCCCGCATAACCGGATGTATTCGTGTAGAAGCGTGCGGCAGATAATGTATTTGAGGTAATAGTTCCGCCAGAATAGTTAACAATTGTACAATAAAAACCATCGGAAAGGGATTCAGGGAAAACGGGTTTTTGGGCCCATTGTGAATAAATAATATTCCCTGAATTCGCGTCGGTTAGTATACCTGATGTAGGCATTACATATTCCGCATTTTTCAAAGGCTTGAATAAAGGGGCTTTTTGAGCTAAGGCAACATTAGTAGCCGTAATGCTTTGCGTAGTAGAATTAACAGACGACTTTAACGTGATGATGTCTGCGGTGTTCGAGGCATTACCCGTTACTATCGATGTTGTGACAAAGGAATTAGACGGTTTTGAATCCAAAGCTAGTTGAGTAGCGGTAGAAATAGGTTTGTTCGCATCGCTTGTATTATCCACGTTAGCTAATCCAACGTCTGATTTAGTCAAAGAAACACTTCCAGTATAACCATTCACCGTTTGAACTGGAGGAGCAGGAGTTAATAATTCAATCCAATTCGCAAGAATACTAGGATTCGCTTGTGCTAACACATAGTTTTTATTGACATCTGTTCGGATTACGATACTACCTATCACCGCAGTATTTAAGGCAAGCATATCCGCTTGGCTGCTTAAAACTTTCACACTTGAAAAGGAAATGGCAGGAATTTGATCTGTAGGAATTTTCCCTGAAGCATTTAAGCTTGCTGTACCATTTGCTACACCCACTTTATTCGCGTCCAGTTTTAAATTTAATTCACTCTGGGTTGCAGTAGAGACAGGCTTGTTTATATCTGATGTATTATCTACGTTTTCTAATCCAATATCGGATTTTATTAAATTAATAGAGCCCGTATATCCATTTACTGTTTGCACAGGTGCTCCGGGGGTTAGTAATTCAATCCAATTAGCTAAGGTGTTCGCAGGCAATGCACTCAAAACGTAGTTTTTATTAACATCAGTTCTTACAGCAATACTTCCCACGGTTGCATTGGATAAAGCAATCATCGCCGCATCGCTAGCTACTACATTTGTAGATGATATAGTTACAGGAGGTAGTTGATCAGATGGAATAATACCTAACGAGTTTAATGTAGCAACTCCATTTGCTATACCTTTTTGATTTGCGTCTAGTTTTAGCGCTAAAGCTGTTGCAACATCTACCGCATTCGCTTTTAATGCTAATCCTGGAACCGTAGGTGCCGCAGCAGATCCTGCTAAATCTCCGGCTAATTGAATCTTACCTTTTGTGGTGGCATCCGCATCAACGATTGTAGCGGCTGCGACTTTGTTTACAACATAAGCCGTATCAGCTTTTACAGAAAGGGCTAGTGTTATATCCGTGGTGTTGGCTTTTAGTGCTAAAGCTGTTGTTACATCTGACGAGTTTGCTTTTAAAACTAAGCCCGGCACAGTAGGCGCCGCTGCAGTCCCTGATAAATCCCCAGCTAATCGTATTTTGCCTTTTGTTATTGTATCTGCATCCGCGATGGTGGCTGCCGCGACTTTGTTTATAACATAAGCCGTATCAGCTTTTACAGAAAGGGCTAGTGTTATATCTGTGGTGTTGGCTTTTAATGCCAAACCTGTGGCAACATCTGCCGCATTCGCCTTCAAATCCAACGCCACTAGCGTTGCTGTAGAAATCGGTTTCGCCGCATCCGACGTGTTGTCGACTTTATCCAAGCCTAGATTTGTGCGCGCATCCTTTGCTGTGGTCGCCCCTGTTCCACCACCTGAAATACCTAAAACGCCACTTAATTTTCCTGCTGCATCTGCATAAAAGGCATAGGGATTATAGTTCAACTTTTGTTCAGCTACTTTTGTAAAAGAGGCACCTTGATTGAAGCTCACATAGACTTCCAAGCTTTTCTGTGTGGCATCCCAAACCAAGGAATTGAATGATGCTGTTGATACGGAACCAATTAACAAGTTTACGAGGCCATAGGCATCGGTTTTTGTTTTTTGAATCTCTTCGAATTGTAAAGTAGAGCCATTGTAGATGCTGAATTTTAACCATACATCCCCATTGACTAAGGGCTGACCCGAGATGTCTTGTCCTGGGATTTCGATTTTAGAAGGATCGAGGATAACGGCTTGGTAGGACAGGCCTTTTTGGGAAAATCCTACATAAGATACTAACAGTAATGATAGGGAGAATAGGTACTTTTTCATAAGCTATTATTTGCTAAGGCTGATGCCTATGCTAAATGTCGATGGGATAAAGTTTAATGTGGAGCTACCAAAATTGTAGCTATCTAGGTGTTGGTATTTTGTAAATACGCCTACCTGCGGGTTGATTTGTTTACTCAGTTCAAACGAATAGCCAAACATCGTACGGATGGAATTAAATTGGTCATCGCTTGACAAGTCGACGTAATGATTTAATAAGAACTGATTCCCGTTAACCATTTTAGAGGCTGAGATGTGGACCTTAGAAATTAGCGCGATTCCTTTCCCTAATGATAGTTTAGGGCCTATGCCGGCGTGAAGACCGATGAAATCAGTGGCATAAGTAAATGGAATGTGTTGGACGTCTCCTACATTATTGAACTGATTATAATTAATGCCAAAGTCCAGATAAAAGGTTTTTGAAAGAGTCGACTCGCGTGCCATACTTAGATGTAAGCCTGAGGCTGGGAGCAAAAAAGACGGATTTGAGCCTGCGGAATTTGTGAAGACGAATGAAGTAATAGTAGAGCCTACAGAGAACTTATAAGTCTGCGAAAACGCGGAAAAACTCAATAAAATAAGGAGTAGAATTCTTTTCATAAAGGGCATTGACTAGTTTCAGTTAGTAGCTTTAACTACAAATGAAATACCTTGCAAAAGCTTAACTAGTCAATCCTTATATTAAGTACTAGTAAAAAAATTATTTCGTAGAACAAGAAATAGGAGACACTATGTGATAAAAATTTTTTAGTAGTAAATTCAACTGTCCTTCTGAATGGCACCCCTATGATTTATACATCGATCCTATTAATTCTCCTAATCTCTTTTATTTTGTTGTTCAATCATTGGAAACAGAATAAGGGAATCGCCTTTCTCGTTTTTGCCTTGCTTTTCGCTAGCATCCGCATACTCACTTTTTTGCTTATCAATATCCAGACGGATTTTGATGTATTAACTATTTTGTTTTTACATACGGATCCGTTTGTTTGTCTAATGCCGGCTGCTTTTATGTTTTATTTACGGAGTTTGATTTTTAATAGGTTTGAGTTTAAGCCATATTTGTTACTGCATCTATTACCCGCCATAATCGTGTTCATCAATACGGTTCCTTATTTTACGATACCTTATGAATTAAAATTGGAATTTGTGAAACAGGTGGTTGTAGATTCAGAAGCGGATGTAGACAATTTCCCTCATCTATTGTTTAGTTATAAGTTCCAAAAAGCCATTCCACCCTTCATCAGTATTAGCTACTACAGTTATTTTCTATTTTACGGCTATAAAATTAGAAAGGAGGGGAATCTCTACATCAAGAAAAAAGTAGGACTTATCGTCAATCGGTTAATGCTTATTATTGCCTTTAATATTTTACCCACTTTATTGTTAGTAACCTATTCTTCGATTCAGGCATCCATCGTCTCCCATGAATTTACTTTTGCGGTTACGAATATTCTATTTCGGAATAATCCCTATTTCTATTTACTCACTTTGATTCTACCCATTAGCTTTTTCCTGTCACCATCTATGCTCTATGGCGAAGCTGACAGCCGTAATAAATTAGATCGCTTCTATGAGAACTTGAAAAGTCTACTGAATACAGGACATAGTGGCGCCCAAAATACCATCCCTAAAACAGATGACCTAGACCGCATTATCTTCTTCATCGAAGACAGCAAACCCTACTTAAAAGACAACTTCTCTTTGCACGATATCTCGCGTGCCATCAACATCCCGCACGTGCGTGTGACGAATTGTTTTAATAAGCAATTGAAAATTTCCTTCCCCATCTACCGCAACAGACTTCGCGTCCAATACGCGACTTCCATGCTTCGGGATGGCGCTCATTTACACATGTCGATCGAAGGCATTGCTATGAAATCAGGCTTTAAAAGTATCTCCACTTTTTACATGGCCTTCAAGGCAGAATATGGCATGACGCCTATTGATTGGATTAAGGAGAATTTGTAGGTTACCTAATGGCCGCTTGCATAGAAATTAGCTTACTGATTAATTCTTCAAATGCAGGAGCCTTGCCATAAATCATATTCAGCTTCATTTTTTCATAATCAGTTTTATAATTCTCAATAATGTGAGAAGGAGGAATAAATGAAAGGTTTTGCTTGTCAAGGTTACTATAGTCTATTCCGGTTTGCCTGATATAGCGTTTTCTATGTGTAACTATCCTATCAAAGAGTGCATCATCCTGTATAGCAATGTCTGCATAAATAGAGTCACTAAGCTTACTTAAATCATACAGATGCCTGGACATCCTCAAGTGGCGCATAGCAGAAATAGGCTTTGTAAATTCTTCATGCAACAAGCATATTTTTTCTAGAAGGGTAATTTGGGGTTCTATGGCACGAACTTGAAATAAGCCTACCAGGAGTTCGATTTTAGGTAGCAAGCCTTCGGTAATTGAATGGACATCTCTAAGCTGAGTAGCTTCTTTTATGGATCTTGCGCTTATTTCCACTTTTATTGTATTAGGCAAGTATTCAACGTTTTCTAAAATAGACACATATTCAATGATAAGTTCTTGAGGGTCGACTGTGTCTTTCATCGTTTCTAGAATAGGCGTCGCCACGCATGTAAATAGTTGTGCGGGCACTCCCATTTCGCATAAAGTTTTTTCCAATTCCGCTTTAAATTCAACGCTGACAAATTCACTAGAAATCCGTTTAAGCTTTTTGATTTGGGAAAATGATAAATCTTCTGAAAAACCATAAAAGGCTCTATCGATGGATAGATCTATATCCTCCGAAAATCGTTCAATGACATCCCACGCCTTGCTTAATGAGGTTCCTCCTTTGAAATGTAAATGCTGTGCATAAGATGTTTTAAATGTAGCATTTAAAACAAGGGTCACCCAAAGGTCTTTTTCTAAAGCCTTTTCATTAATACCACATAAAACACTAGCCTGTTGTAAAATGACCATTTGGTCTTCTATTTTTAGCTTAAACCAGTTCATATGCTTTGTGTTTTTTACGAGTTAGTAAGCATAAATTTATAAAGCTCTTTTGCAATCCAAGAGGGGGCTAACTTGATGTCATTTTCTAGATTCTCGCGGTCTTCGTTTTGTAGTAATTCTTTTATTTTAATCGCCCCATGTGTGTCAAAAAATGCAGGGCCTAATTCTTCCATAGCAAGAATAACGAGTGAACTTATGGGGCCTCTAAGGGCTAGTTTTTTAGGGCTCGCACTTTTGAAATGTATTTCATTTTCCTCAATCTTATAGTTGCGAGGCTGCCCATTCGTGATGTACACATGTTTAGTGGGAACTTGTTCTGATAGGCCTAACTTATTCAGTGCACTGATGCCTGTAGGCTTGATAATCACTTGGTCTCTTTGCGCAATTGCCTGTGCAATCATTTCTAGGGATGGTTTAAGGTTTCCCAAAAGTGCATGATTTTTAGGCTTATAATAGATTCCGTGCGACAAGCGATCGATTCTATTCTCTTTCACTAATCGCGATAGTGCCATTTTAATGGCATCGTCCGTGCCGAGCATGCGAAACTCTGCCGGGAAAAAAATCTCTCCAGCTGCTCTTGATTCTATGTTGTCCGCTATATCTTGATGTACGCTCATAGGTCAAAGGTAAGTTATTTAAATCCATTTGTTACTAATTTATATGAAAAGGTAACAAAGTATACGCAAATATCCGTAAATATACGATTCCGTATACGAAAGGCCTTTGCTGTTCAACCCCTCCAAGCCCCCTAGAAATTCAGTAAATTTTGTGCATTTTGCGCTTTCAAAAGCGTAAGCCTCTAAACAAAATTACATGATACACACGATGCGTTGGTTCGGACCGAACGACCCGGTTTCCTTGATGGATATTCGTCAAGCGGGATGTACGGGAGTCGTGACTGCCTTGCACCAAATCCCGGTGGGGGAAGTTTGGCCTATCGAAGCGATTCAAGAACGCATTTCCATTATTGAAGCGGGGAATAAGGACTGGACGCCTTTGCATTGGTCGGTCGTGGAATCACTTCCGGTGCACGAGGGGATTAAGAAAGCCTTGCCATCGCGCGCTCAGCTGATTGAAAATTACAAAACGTCTTTGCGAAATTTAGCGGCCTGCGGAATTAAAACGGTTTGCTATAATTTCATGCCAGTCTTAGATTGGTCGCGGACGAAATTGAATTTCGAGATGCCGGATGGGGCGCGGGCTTTGCGTTTTGTTTGGACGGATTTCGCGGTGTTTGATTTGCATATTTTACAGCGCCCGGGTGCAGTGGCGGATTATACTATAAGCGTTCAAGAGGCGGCCGCTCAGCGTTTCTCAGCAATGACGGACGAGGAAAAAGCGGAGTTAAAAAATACGGCGCTTTTAGGCCTTCCGGGTTCAGAGGAGGCCTTTCATTTAGAGAATTTCCAAAGTCTATTAGACGAATACCGCGACATTTCAGCGGATCAATTGCGAGAAAATTTGCATTATTTTGTGCGTTCCATTGCGCCATTGGCACAGGAATTAGGCATCAATTTATGCATCCATCCGGATGATCCTCCTTTCCCTTTATTAGGCTTGCCACGTGTGGTGAGTACGGAGGCAGATTTAGCGGCATTGATGGAGGCATCACCAGAACGGGCAAACGGAATTACATTCTGCACCGGCTCCTTAGGAGTGAGAGCGGATAATGATTTACCTGGGATGGTTCGTCGCTTTGCAGATCGCATTCATTTCTTGCATTTGCGCACGACTTTCAGAGAACAGAATGACCCATTAATCTTCCACGAAGCACCGCATTTAACGGGGGATGTGGATATGTTCGAAGTGGTGAAAGCGGTGGTAGAAGAAGAGAAAAGAAGAGGGGGTGCAGAGATTCCCATGCGCCCGGACCACGGTCACCAAATGCTAGATGATTTGAAAAAGAAAACCTACCCGGGTTATTCGGCAATCGGACGATTGCGCGGTTTAGCCGAAATTCGAGGACTCGAATTAGCGATCCGCTCCTTTTTAGCCATGTTTTTTGTAGTCTGCAGTTTCGCACTGAAGGCGGATGATGGCTACCGTTTGTGGTTGAAGTTTGACAAGGTGGCAAGCGCTGCTCGCTATGCACCTTATGCTTCTTCCGTTTCATCAGAGTTTGCCTCGACGCCTATTTTAGAGACGGCTCGCAAGGAATTGATCCATGGACTGAAAGGTTTGACCGGCGTTTCTCCTTCCAGCTTAGTGAAGAATGGAAGCATACAATTTGTGAAAGATGCGATGATTCCTGCGGAAGGATTCGAAATTCAAGTAGATAAAAAGGTCCAAGTAAAAGTGGAAGGCCTAAGTGTCGTAGGTCGGAAATATATTCGCATCAAAGCCAGTTCTGACCGGGGCATTTTGTACGGGGTTTTCGAATTATTAAGAACGATTCAACAGGAGAAACCTTTGGCAAACATATCCTCATCGCCCAAAGTCAAATTCAGAATGTTGAACCACTGGGACAACGTGATGGGCACGATCGAGCGTGGATACGCCGGGCAATCGCTGTGGAAATGGTACGAATTGCCGGAGACGGTCGACCCGCGCTACACGGATTACGCCCGGGCAAATGCGTCCATCGGAATCAACGCCGTTTCAGTAAATAATGTGAATGCGTCGGCGCGGTTTTTAACGCCGGAGTATATGGCAAAAGTGAAAGCTTTAGCGGACGTGTTTCGTCCATACGGAATCAAATTATTTCTATCGGTAAACTTCGCTTCGCCTAAGATTTTAGGTCGACTAAAAACGTCGGATCCATTGGATCCTGAGGTGCGCGCTTTGTGGGCGGCGAAGACGAAAGAGGTGTATACTTATGTACCGGATTTTGGTGGATTTCTGGTGAAAGCGAATTCCGAAGGCGAGCCGGGACCTCAGGAATATGGCCGTACGCACGCGGATGGGGCGAATATGCTGGCGGAGGCGGTGAAGCCTTTTAATGGATTGGTGATTTGGCGGGCCTTTGTGTATGCACCTAATCCGAAAGGCGATCGCTTTAAGGAGGCCTATAACGACTTCAAACCGTTGGACGGAACCTTCGCGAAAAACGTGATTGTTCAGGTGAAAAATGGGCCTATTGACTTCCAGCCGCGGGAGCCATTCCACCCACTTTTCGGAGCGATGCCGAAGACACCTTTGGCCTTAGAATTCCAGATTACGCAGGAGTACACGGGCTTCAGCACGAACGTCTTTTACCAATCGATTTTATTCAAGGAATGCTTGGATTCGGATACCTACCAAAACGGCAAAGGATCCACCGTCGCAAAAGTCATCGACGGCAGTTTAGGCAACGACCAAATCACGATGATGGCCGGCGTGGCGAACACGGGATCAGACCGAAATTGGACCGGACATTTATTGTCGCAGGCGAACTGGTATGCCTTCGGTCGTTTGGCTTGGGATCACACCCTGAGCTCAGCACAAATCGCCGATGAGTGGGTGAAGCAAACCCTGACTCGCGACGTCGCCGCCTCGAAAACGGCCGCTGACATTCTGATGAAATCCCGCGATACCTATGTGAATTTTACCACCCCTTTAGGCTTGCACCACGTGATGGGCCAAGGAATTCACTGGGGCCCTGAGCCCTGGTTAGAGCGCAGCCAACGTCCGGATTGGACATCGATTTATTACCACAGGGCAGATTCGGTGGGCTTGGGTTTTGACAGAAAAGCTACAGGCAGCAATGCCTTGAGTTTATACCACCCGTCGGTGGCACAACAGTGGCTCGATCCGGCGAAAACGGATTTGAATTATCTATTGTGGTTTCACCATGTGGGCTGGAAGGAGAAATTGTCGACGGGGCGGACGCTTTGGGATGAATTCTGCTACCGCATGAATACCGGTTTGCAGGAAGTGAAGGATTTGCAAAAGGAATGGGATTCGCTGCAGGGCAAGGTGGATCCAGAGATTTTTGCGGACGTGAAAGGGCGTTTAGCGGCACAACAACGGGAGTCAGTTTTGTGGCGCGATGCGCATGTATTGTACTTCCAAACCTATTCGAAATTACCGATTAGCTACGGGACGCCTGCGCGGACTTTGGCAGAAATAAAAGAAATTGTACGTATTTACCAACTGAAATAAGATGCAACAACCATTCTCATTACAGGGGCGCGTGGCGCTCATCACGGGCGGCGGAACCGGAATCGGATTCGACATCGCAAAATGCTTTTTAGCGTCCGGAGCCACGGTCATCATCACGGGTCGCCGCGAAGACGTACTAAAAGAGGCCATTGCAAACCTAGGAGCGGGGGCACATTATGCGGTGAATGATGTGGCTGATTTGAGTTTGACTTCACAGCTAGTTGCTGAACTCGTTACGAAATATGGCGCCATCGACATCCTCGTAAACAACGCCGGCATCAATATGAAGCGCCCGGCAGTCGAAGTTTCGGATGACGATTTCGCGAACATTATTAACGTGAACTTGAACGCCGTTTTCGCTTTGACTCGTGAAGTAGGTAAACACATGTTAGAAAGAGGAAAAGGATCCATCATCATGATTTCCTCGATGGCGGCTTACTATGGCATTGACCGCGTCGCAGCTTATGCGTCGTCGAAAAGTGGTATTTATGGTTTAGTTAGAGTACTAGCATCTGAGTGGTCTGGCAAGGGCGTTCGCGTGAATGCGATCGCACCTGGATTTATTGAAACGGCGATGAGTCGGACGGCGATGAATTCGGATCCGGATCGCAAACACAAGGCGATGGATCGCACGCCCATGGGGTATTTTGGAAAACCAGAAGACATCGGTTGGGCAGCGGTTTATTTAGCTTCAGATGCATCCAATTACGTAACAGGCGTCTCAATCCCGGTTGACGGCGGGAATTCAATCGGATTCTAATGAAAGGAAATTACCGCTGGGTGGTGGTCGCCCTCTTGTTTTTTGCGACCACGATTAACTATTTAGATCGCCAGGTGATCGGCTTGTTGAAGGAATTGAACTGGACGGAGACGGATTACAGTTTCATAGTCATGTGTTTCACGGCGTCGTATGCGCTGGGATTGTTGGCTTTTGGGAAGGTAATCGATAAGATAGGGTCCAAAATGGGTTACGCCATCTCCATCGTCATCTGGTCGTTCGCGGCGATGGCGCATGCTTTAGCAAAAACTTCGTTCGGATTCGGCGCGGCACGCGCCGCTTTAGGAGCTGGTGAGGCGGGGAATTTTCCGGCGGCGATTAAGACGGTCGCAGAGTGGTTCCCGAAGAGAGAACGTGCCTTAGCCACAGGAATTTTTAACTCCGGCGCAAACATCGGGGCGATGGTCGCACCCATCATGGTGCCTTGGATTTTAGGAGCCTATGGCTGGCAAGAAGCCTTCATTATTACCGGTGCGATCGGATTTGTATGGTTAGCCTTGTGGTGGTGGTTTTATGAGGTGCCAGCAAAACACCCTTCGGTAAGCACGGAAGAATTAGCGCACATTCAAAACGTAGAAGAGGATGTGACCGATGTCGCACCCATCGCTTGGGGCAAACTTTTCGGTTATCGCCAAACCTGGGTCTTCATCGTAGGCAAGTTCTTCACCGATCCGATCTGGTGGTTTTTCTTGTTTTGGTTGCCGTCCTATTTCTCTACAACTTTTGCGCTAGACTTGAAAAAGCCGAGTCTTCATCTCGCGATTTTATTTACCTGCACCTCGATCGGTAGCATAGGCGGAGGCTATATTTCCGGTTATTTCATTAAGAAAGGCTGGCCGGTGTATAAGGCGCGCAAGTATTCGATGTTCTTCTTCGCGCTCTGTGCGGTGCCCATTATTGGGGCTCGCTGGGCGACGGATATTTGGCAGGCGGTATTCTTAATTTCTATCGCGGCATCGGCTCACCAGGCTTGGTCTGCGAACATCTTTACGACGGTTTCGGATATGTTCCCCAAACACGCGGTTTCCTCTGTCGTGGGTATCGGTGGCCTCGCGGGTTCGCTAGGTGGCGTGATTTTTCCCTACATTATTGGGGTAGTTTTAGATTCGTATAAGGCCGATAACGCATTGTCAGCCGGATATAATGTTATATTTGTGGCCTGCGGCTGCGCGTATTTATTCGCCTGGTTGCTCATTCATTTCATTTCTCCTAAAATGGAGATCGTTAAATCGTAAATCGATGAAAAAATTAATTTTGGCCTTATTGGCTTTTGCTAGCAGTGCATACGCACAAGAACACCATCCCTTAGAAGGCGCTTGGGATTTAAACGTAGCTATGGAAAACCGCAACGGCGGGGTGTCTACTGCGCCCTCTTGGTTAGAAGTGCGTCACTCGGGTCATAAAACCCTGACGGGTCGTTTCGTAGGGGATGGTGGTTCAGCCCGTCCTATTTCAGAGGTATTTTTTAAAGACGGACATATCTCCTTCAAGATTCCACCACAATGGGAATTATCTGAGGTTCAGATGAGTTTTGAGGGCGATTTAAAAGACGGAAAATTATCTGGAACCATTGTAAAACCAAACGGCAAGGCGATGGCTTTCACCGGTGTTCGCGCCCCCTCTTTATGGAGAACTGCGGAACCAGTTTGGGACAAACCGATCACCTTATTCAACGGAAAAGATTTAACAGGCTGGAAAGCTTTAGGGCCTAAAAACCAATGGATCGTGGAGAACGGCGTGTTAAAAAGCCCAGCTTCTGGTGCGAATTTATGCACCGAACAAAAGTTCAACGACTTTAAATTACACATTGAATTCCGCTTGCCGCCATCCAGTAATAGTGGTGTGTACTTGCGTGGCCGTTACGAGGTGCAGGTGGAAGATAGCTTTGGAAAAGAGCCCTACAGTATCTACTTAGGCGGTATTTACGGCTTTATCGATCCCCTTTTTCAAGCGGCAAAACCTTCAGGCGAATGGCAGACCTACGACATTACCTTAGTAGGACGTAAAGTTTCTGTTACCTTAAATGGCCAAAAAGTCATCGTCGAGCAAAACATTCCGGGCATCACAGGCGGCGCGATGGACAGCGACGAAGCAGCACCCGGACCTATCATGATGCAAGGTGACCACGGTCCGGTGGAATATCGAAACATTGTATTAACACCGGCGAAATAATGAAAAAAACGCTTTTAACAGAAGATTGGACCGTAGTCCTATTAGGCTTTCTAATCATCGGTCTAGCCCTAATTGGTATCAAAATTCCAAGCCCTTCATTCGGCTGGGAATCGACCTCAGATTTAACTGAAAAAGTACTCACGGCGGGGAACCTAGTGAAGCTCGCACAGATCTTCGTTTTCACGTATGTGATTGCTGTGCTCGGAGCAAGTGTTCTGGGGAAAAGTGTGGCAGGCACGGCGAAAGGTTTTCCGATTGTGTTTGTCCTGACTTCCCTGGCATTAGTTTTAGCGGGCAACGCCTTCTTGAAAAACTGGAACCTAGAAGCGGTGATCTTTAGCTTAACGATCGGATTGTTGTTAAGCAATTTCTTCACCTTGCCGGCCTGGTTAACGGAAACGCTTTCGACGGAATTGTTTGTGAAGATCGGTTTGATTTTATTAGGAACGAGCGTGATTTTCGGGGACATTTTGAAAGCCGGATCCCTTGGTTTAATTCAGGCGTTAATCGTGGTTATTTCGGTCTGGTATTTTGCTTTTTGGATTTCCAAAAAATGGGCATCGACGAAGAATTCGCCATCATGATTTCCAGTGCAGTATCAATTTGTGGTGTTTCGGCCGCGATTGCCACCTCTGGAGCCATTAAAGGAGATTCGAAGAAGTTGTCTTATGTCATCTCCATTGTCTTGATTACGGCGATTCCGATGATCATCTTTTTGCCTTTTATCGCTCAGGCCCTAAGGTTATCACAAGCGGTGACGGGTGCTTGGTTAGGCGGTACCATCGATACGACGGGAGCAGTCATTGCTTCGGGAACAATGGTAGGTGAGGAGGCCCTGAAGATTTCAACGATTGTGAAATTCTCCCAAAACGTACTTCTAGGATTCGCTGCCTTCGCTATTTCGATCTATTGGACCTTGACCAATAACCAGTCTGACACCGTAAAGGAAAGCAAGCCTACGGTGGGAATCATCTGGGAGCGCTTCCCTAAATTCGTGTTAGGTTTCATCGCAGCCTCGCTTCTTTTCTCGTTTGTGATTTCTTCAGAAACCATCGATTCGGTAAAAGGCGGATTCAAATCTTTGCAAGGATTGTGGTTTGCTTTGGCCTTCACCAGCATCGGTTTAGAAACGAAGTTTTCGGATCTTTTCTCTAAAGAAGGGAAGAAGCCACTCTATGCTTTTTTAATTGCTCAGCTGTTTAATGTGTTCGTAACCTTGCTAGTGGCGTACCTGCTGTTTTAGCATTTTTCCACTTACAAAATTAAAAGTCTATAATTTTTATAGACTTTTTTTATGCCCACACGTATCAATTCGGCACATTTTCGTGATATTTTAAAAATATTTTGAATTCAGCATTTGCATTTAATTCAGAAGCGCAATACATTTGCATTGTAATCTACTAAATCGGTAGAGTTTATAGTTTATCTCAAATAACAAAGTAATATATAATCGGCTGATTATGAATAAGTTTATTACCCTTCTACTTTTTATTGCTTTGACTGGCCCAGCTTTTGGTCAACAAGCAAAATCAACCATTAATTCGACCCTGAGTGGCCAGGTTTTGGACGAAAAAACAAAACAACCTATTCCAGGCGTTTCCCTTTACATTAAAGGAACCACCCACGGGGTGATCACGGATGCAGAAGGGCACTTCTATTTCCAAACAGGTCAAAAATTCCCGTACTATTTAGTCGTGAGTTTTGTCGGCTACCAAAAACAAGAATACATCGCGGAAGGAACTCCGGTAGCGATCTACTTGAAGGAAGAAGCGAAGGAATTAGAAGAAATCGTAGTAACCTCTCGCCGTAGAAAAGAGGCGGTACAAGACGTACCCATCCCGATCACGGTCATCGGAGGGGCGAAAGTGGCGGAAACGGGATCGTTTAACGTGAACCGTTTGAAGGAATTCATTCCATCGGTACAACTTTACTCGTCTAACCCGCGTAACACGTCTTTAAGCATTCGTGGTTTAGGGACGACATTCGGTTTAACGAATGATGGTATCGATCCAGGCGTGGGTTTCTATGTGGATGGTGTGTATTATGCGCGTCCGGCAGCGACGACGATGGATTTTGTTGATATCGAACAAGTGGAGGTTTTGCGTGGACCACAAGGAACGCTTTTTGGCAAGAATACATCAGCTGGTAACTTCAACGTGACAACGAAAAAGGCGAGTTTTACTCCGGGTGCTAACTTCGAGTTGAGCTACGGTAATTATGGTTATATCCAAGCGAAAGCATCGGTTACAGGTCCACTATCGAAGACTTTAGCTGCTCGAATTTCCTTCTCTGGAACTCAGCGTGATGGTTTATTGTACAATGTGGCGACGCAACAAAAAGTGAATGACTTGAATAACTTAGGCTTGCGTAGTCAGCTATTATTCGTGCCATCGGATAAAGTGAAATTCACCTTGATTGGTGATTTTACTCAACAGAATCCAAATGGGTATGCGCAAGTGATAGCTGGTGTAGCCCCTACTTTACGAGCGTCTTACCGTCAGTTTGAGAACATTATTAAGGACTTAAATTATCAATTACCTAGCCGTAATCCATACGATCGTTTGATCGATCACGATACTCCTTGGAGATCTGGTCAGAAATTAGGTGGCGTTTCATTGAATGCGGATATTCAGTTAGGCCCTGGGACATTAACGGCTACATCCGCTTGGCGTTTTTGGGATTGGGATCCCTCGAATGACCGCGATTTCACAGGTTTACAAGCGCTGAAAACTTCCGCGGCGACTTCTTATCACGAACAATGGTCGCAAGAATTACGTTGGGCAGGTACATTCTCCTCTAAATTGAGCGCGGTATTTGGAGCCTTTGTTTTTGGCCAAAACCTAAAATCGAATCCCGAGCAAACAGAGGAAGGCGGTTCAGCTACCTGGAGATTTAACCAAAGTACGACTTCCGCTTTATGGAAAACACCGGGTCTTTTCGAAGGCTATGGCATTAAAACGCGTTCTAATTTGAACACACTTTCTGCGGCTGTTTTTGGTCAATTAGATATTGCTTTAACGAACAAAATCAGCTTAATGCCGGGTCTACGTTATAATTACGATGCGAAGGATTTAACCTACAGCCGTAAGACGTATGGCGGTTTGCAAACGACGGATGCGGCTTTAATCGCCTTGAAAAAATTAGTGTATTCGGATCAAGCGTTTAACGCGGATGTAACGGATCGCAACTTTTCAGGCCAGGTAACTTTAGCCTACAAGCAATCGAGAAACTTCAACACCTTCTTAACCTATTCCACAGGTTACAAGCCAGTGGGTTTGAACTTAGGAGGATTACCTAACATCAATGGTCAGCCAGCTCTAGATTTAGCCACCATCAAACCGGAAGGTACGAAGCACGTCGAGTTAGGTTTCAAAACGCGGCCAAGTGTGAATACAACGTTTAATTTAACGGCTTACAACACGGATATTTCGGATTACCAAACCCTCGTTCAAACACCAGATCCAGCGGTTAACCGTGGGTATTTAGCGAATGCGGAGGGTGTTCGAGTGCGCGGAATCGAAGTCGACGGAACCTGGAGTTTAACAAAACACTTCTCGTTCTATGGTAATCTTGCCTATACTGAAGCGATTTATACGTCCTTTAAAAATGCCCCAGTTCCTTTAGAGGAAACGGGTGGCACAGCTTACTTTAAGGATATTTCAGGCCAGGATTTGCCAGGGGTTTCTAAGTGGGCGGCTTCTTTCGGAGCAGAGTTTACTTCGGTGGCTAAGGTTTTAGGCCAAACTGGGGAATTCTATATTGCCGTGGACGACTACGCTCGTTCTGGATTCTCTTCAAGTGCTACCCCTTCCAAATACCTAAATATAGAAGGCTACTCTTTATTGAATGCGCGTATCGGTTTCCGTACAGCGAAAGGGGTAAGCATCTCGATCTGGGGAAGAAATGTACTTGATCAAAACTACTTCGAACAATTATTGCCAGCCGGCGGTAATGCAGGACAATACGCCGCGGTTTTAGGTGATCCTAGAACCTACGGCATTACACTTCGTCATTCATTATAAATTAAAGGTTAATTCGTTTTAAAAGCCGCTTAGGAATCCTGGGCGGCTTTTTTATTGAATTGTAATCACCACTCTACGATATCTCGTCAATGCCGGTGAACCCGTATCCGTTCCTTCAACTACGACGTGGAAAGTGTCGCCTTTTTTAGCGTTTTCAGGTATCTTTATTTTTATCGTTGCGTTTTCGAGTTTCGCGTCCGCTTTCCCGGATCCCGCTTCAGGATAGGGCCAAACTTTTAGATTAACATGCTGGCCATCTGGATCTCTTTTGATTATGTGTAGCGTTAAGATCGCACCCGCTTTCGCTTTTAGGGCTGTCCCTTCTTTCACGGTAATCTGCGGCGCGTGATTCGCCTCTTTATAGGATTTCACACACCAATCTGCGCGTGCGGCGAAGTCTTCTTGCGCGGCGATTAACCAGCGGGTTTGGGAATAAGATATATCTAATTTTCCTGTCTCCGGATTAAAATCAGCCGCCTTATCGTTGTCTTCGAATCGGTAGGGATTTCCCTCGGCTATAGCGAAACGGCCTCCCCAACCACCAAAGGATGGGTTGTTCAAGTTATTCAAACCTACATCCACGAGGTGCAAGAAAGCGGGAGAATCTCCCTCCGAAATAAAATCGTAAGGGCTGAACGAACCCCATTGGGCGTTTTTCAACTTGCTAGGATCGCCGTGAATGTGCTCGTCGTCGCCGGCTTGTTTTTGGCCATCTCCGTACGAATAATACATCTTCAATAGCGGTCCGTGATTTTGAATAATCTTAGGCCCCATGTAAGTTCCTTCGAAATAAGGCTGTGTCGCCTTAGGCATAATTCGCTTCCAGGGATAGGCAAAACTCCCAAACTGGTGCGCATTATAAAACACCCGAATCTGTGGCCAATGTCCAGCAATGTAATTTTTCAAGGTTGCATCCTGATCCATCACGGTGTAGATGATGGCCTTTTTCGAGATTTTGTCTTTTATGGCTGCCCAGCCCGGCTTGTTTGTATACTCCTCTTCGATCGACTTCAAAGCTCTCGCAATCGTATTCGTCCCACCCCAAGCCTGTAAATAAATGGGCTCCGGATCGATATCCAAAAGCTTCATTTTAATCCATTCTGAACCCTCCGTCACCTGCTCCATCTCACCTTCAAAATCGATATTTCCTACCTTCACCAAACTGCTTAAGTAGGCAGGAGCTGGGTAGCTTTTATTGTGCAAAATCAAATTCGGATGCACCTGAGCATAGGCCTTCAATAAGTCTTGAATCCAATTTACACCGGGCCAGCGAAGATCGGTTTTAGGGCCATACATCGTCCGCGTCATCTCCATTTCAGACGTGAATTTTGTCCCTTTTCCGTCGCCCTTGTAATGCCACATCGAACTCGAATACACTAAACCTTCTACTTGGTATTCGTTCGAATATAGTAGCATTCGGATGAAGGTGTCCACGTCATCAATTTCGCCGTCAGTCGTAACAATCGTTCTGGGAAGAGGGCCTTTTGCGAATAACGACGCACTCACCAGCAGGAGGAATAAGATTTTTTTCATATTAGGAGATACTGATGTCAAAACCCTGCAATAAACCCGCCAAACCGTCCTGCGAAAACTTCGCTTTTTTGATTTGATTTAGGCTAGGATGAATGACGTAATTGAAAGCGCTACGGAAGTCCGCTTTGCTTACATTGGACTGGTCAAAAAGGGCACCAGCCAGATCGCAATCATCGAATATCGCCTCTGAAAAATCAGCTTCGGTAAAGTCCACTTCGTGCAAAGTGCAACCTGAGAACCTCGTCTTTTTGCCTTTGATTTGGTAGAAGGATGAGAGATTCAAAACACAAGTGTCGAAACTCACTTCGAATAGAAATGGATTACAGGCTTCGAACCGAAGGCCTTGCATTTTGCAGTCTTTGAAGTGGATTTTTTGCAAGGCTGCGCCGCTGAGTTTAACCAGACTTAGATTGCAAGACTCAAACGTGCAGTCTACAAACTGGAAGTTTTTGAAATCCTCCGATTCAAACTGACAGTTTTTGAAAACGCAATGTTCATATTCGCCAATGGCGAGGGTGCTTTCTTTTTCGAATTTTTGATCGACGATATACGGCTTTTCCATGCCGCAAATTAGGGATTTTTCCTTATTTTGCTTCTTCTAAACCTGTACCATGAAAAAACTATTCCTTCTACTCGCTCTCAGTACCACCATTTTCGCACAACAAAAAATCGATTTAGGCACCTTGAAAGGGGGCGGCTATCAAGTGTTGATGCCAGCGAAATGGAATAAAAAACTCGTGATGTATGCCCACGGTTACCAATTTATGGGAACGCCAGCGGCGAGTGCGAATGCGGGATTAGACAAGCGTTTACAGGTAATTTTGGATCGCGGTTTTGCAATAGCTGCATCGGATTATCCGATTCAAGGATTTGCGATGCCAGAAGGAGTGGATGCGACGGAGGAATTGCGTCAGGCTTTTGTGAAGAAGATGGGTCAGCCGGACTCCACTTTTATGATGGGACACTCAATGGGTGGAGGAATTACGTTCGCGACCTTGGAGAATTTTGGCCAACATTATAATGGTGGATTACCCTTATGTCCACTCTCCTCCCGTCCGTATTTACAGTGCAGAAAAGAGTTCGATATGTATGCCACGATGAATGGATTGTTCCCGGGAATCGTGCCATCTTTAAAAGACATTTTTGACATCAACAGCTCCGTTGGATTTGTATCATTTGCTTCAGCAGGCCAAAGAATGGGAGAGATCAAAAAAGCCTTATTACAAAAAGACTCCGTTTTGGCGGTGGCATTTGCGAAGCGTTTTGACCTGAAATTAGATGACCTTCCGGGCGCTCTATTTTTTAACCAAAACGTCTTACGCGACATCGCGCTCAAGCTAAAAGGCAATCCTTTTGATAACACGGAATCGCTTTACACCGGCTTCCCAGATAACTTGAAAGTGAATGCGCTAGCAGAGCGTTTACCTGCCACACAAGATCAGGCGAAGCTTTTTGCGCGCTATGATCGCACCGGAAAAATAGACAAGCCGGTCGTATTAATGCACACGATTTACGATCAATTAATTCCCGTTTCGTATGCGGTGACGAACATCGAAAATATGATTCATGCGCAAGGCCGCGATGCATATTTTGCCGTAAAATACACGAATGGACAGGCGCACTGCCAGTTCACGGATGAGCAAACGGCGAAAGCCTTTGATGCGATGCGGAACTTTGTGAAGACGGGCAAAAAACCGGCGATTGAGTTTTTGCCTTAGGCAATCTTTCCTTAGACTCATCGTTTAACGTAAGATTTTCGTAATTTTGCGCCATGAACAAAACCCTTCTTCTCCTACTTTTGAGCGTCTCTGTGTTCGCTCAAAAATCGTTTAAGATTGCATCCCCTTCTGATCAGATTTCTATCCAGCTGACGCAAGGAGTGGATAGAGCCCTTAAATACCAGGTTTTTTACAAGGCCAAAGAAGTCATCTCGGCCTCTGACCTAGGTTTTACCTTGAAAAAGCCCGCTCTAGAGCTGCGCAAATTTCAGGTGTTGGGCGTGGATTCTACGACCTATGACGGGACCTGGAAACCGGTGTGGGGAGAGGTAAAAGAGATCCGAAATAACTACAAGGAATTAACGCTGCACTTGAAGGAATCGGGGGTATTACTCGATGTCATTTTCCGCGTTTTCGATGACGGAATTGGCTTCCGTTATTTCTTCCCGGCGCAGGATAATTTCAAACATTTTATCGTCGATAACGAGTGGTCGTCCTTCACGATGACGGGGGATCATAACGCGTTTTGGATCCCTGGGGATTACGATACGAATGAGTATACCTACCAAAGAACTAAAATCTCCGAGATCGACGCTCTTGCCGCTGCAGCAAAAGAAAAGGACATAGCCGTTACTTCGCTAATGGGTAAAAACTTCGTTCAAACTCCCCTGATGCTGAAGTCTGCGGACGGGATTTACATCAACGTCCATGAGGCGGCATTGGTGAATTACCCGGCCATGCATTTGAAGCAAGAAGGCTTCGAATTTACTTCGGCACTGGTACCCGATGCGGTGGGCAATAAGGCCTATGCACAAGCGCCATTTAATACACCGTGGAGAACGATGGTGATCTCGAATAAGGCTGAACAGATTTTGGCCTCCAAAATAATTCTGAACTTAAACGAGCCTTCAAAAATCAAAGATTCCACCTGGATCAAGCCCCAAAAATTCCTAGGCATGTGGTGGGAAATGCACGTAGGCAAAGCGAACTGGCCACTAGCCGGCGGCAAGCACGGAGCGAACACCGAAAACGTGAAACGCTACATCGACTTCGCGGGCAAACACGGATTCGACGGCGTTTTAGTGGAAGGCTGGAACCAGGGCTGGGAAGATTGGTTTGGCAATTGGAAAGAAGAAGTCTTCGATTTCGTGACTCCTTACCCAGACTATCAGATAGATACGTTGACAAAATATGCTGCCTCCAAAGGCCTGAAGCTCATCATGCACCACGAAACCTCGAGTTCCGTAACAAACTACGAACGTAGATTGGATGCCGCCTACCAATACATGGTAGACAAAGGAATCAACACGGTGAAGACAGGTTACGTGGGAAAAATCATCCCGCGCGGCGAACACCACGACTCCCAATGGATGGTCAACCACTACAACCGTGTCGCTGAAAAAGGGGCGAATTACCGCCTGATGGTCGACTCCCACGAGTCTGTGCATCCCACCGGTTTACATCGCACCTACCCGAATTGGATGGCCGCCGAAGCAGCCCGCGGATCGGAATTTAACAACGCGCCCACACTCGGAATTAATCCAGAACACACGACCATCTTGCCATTCACTCGTCTAATGGGTGGACCGATGGATTATACTCCGGGCCTTTTCCACATGAACTTGAATCAATTTGATTCGACTAGAACAACGAAGGTGCGCTCGACGTTAGCAAAGCAATTAGCACTTTACGTGACCATTTACAGCCCGCTACAAATGGCGGCTGACTTGCCTGAAAACTACGAGCCTCATTTAGATGCCTTCCAATTCATCAAAGATGTGGCAGTCGACTGGGACGACACGAAAATTATCTCGGCGGAACCGGGCGAATTCGTAACCATCGCCCGCAAGGCTAAGGGGAAAGATACCTGGTTCATCGGTTCGATTACCAATGCCACGGCCCGCAATATGTCCTTCGATATGGACTTTTTAGATCCGGATAAAACCTACGAAGCGATGCTCTACCGCGATGCGGATGACGCGGATTTTGAGAAAAATCCAGAGGCCTATGTCGTTGAAAAACGCTTAGTAACGGCGAAGTCAAAAATGACTTTCCGCTTGCAACGTGGAGGCGGATGTGCCATCAGCTTAAGACGCTTAAATTAACATGGAGCTATTCGATTTCCCATCTGATCCTTCTGTAAACCTGCTTCCAGGGGAAGGGATCGTGAATTATTACGGGAAATTGATGTCTGCTTCGGAAGCCAATGCGATGGCACAAGCCCTGCTAGATCGCATCGAATGGCGAAACGACGAGGCCGTCATATACGGCAAACGCATCATCACGAAACGCAAGGTAGCCTGGTACGGCGAGGAGGCTTTTTCGTATACTTATTCGAACATGACTAAGACCGCCTTGCCTTGGACCTCTGAATTGCTCTTCTTGAAAAACCTCGCCGAAAAACATTCCGGCGAAACCTATAATTCCTGCCTTTTAAACCTGTACCACGATGGCTCCGAAGGCATGGCTTGGCACAGCGACGGCGAGAAAGATCTTCGAAAAAATGGGGCAATTGCCTCGCTTAGTTTTGGGGCAGAACGTAAATTCTGCTTCAAGCACAAGAAATCCGGAGAAAAAATCGACGTCTTTTTAGAAGCAGGAAGCCTACTCGTCATGAAAGGCGAAACCCAAACCCACTGGCTTCACCGCTTGCCACCTACCACGAAGGTGCATCAACCTAGAATCAATTTGACTTTCAGAACGATCGTCACGACGAGCGCGACATAAATCGGGAAAGTAAAAAGTAAAAGAGCAAAAAGCACCGAGTCATAAAAAACGGAATCTTTCGTTTTCGCCGCCGCGAAAGCTCGAACGGGTAAATAAAAAGGCAGGGCAAAATAATACAAGAACCCTTTAGCGAACCCGGGATGCTCCGGCACTTTAATCAGGCGCTCCATCTTCTCAAAAACAACTGTATTAAAACGAACTCGATCCGTCGCCTCTATGATGGGTGTGGGCCAGGACAAGTTTTCGAACGCCAGGTGAATGCCTTTCCCAAAAGCCGTAAAACTCGAATAACCAATCCCCGCAATCTGAACCATCGGGAATATTCCTTCCGCGTGCGCACTCTCTAAAATGCGACTTGCTCCTTTTTTAAAGGGCTGTAATTCGTGCGTGTTCAGGCAGATTCCCTCGATGAAAATCAAAACGATTCCGTCATTTCGGAGGCATTCTACCGCCTTTTGAAAGGTGTTAGCATTTAGATGCAGATGCTCTTTACCTTCTCTTTGGCGAAATACGGGGAGCATATGTAATTGCCTTAATAAAAAACCAAAAAACGGATTTCTAAACACGTCGCCCCGCGCTAAATAATTAATTTTTCGGGGATAGAGCGCGCCGATAATGACCGCGTCTAAAAATGAATCGGGATGATTCACCACTAATAAAACCGGACCTTTCGTGTTCATCAATTCTGCATTTTTCACCACGATGGACGGGCAAAAGAGTCTCAGCGCGAATCGAACGAATATTTTTAGGAGAAAGATCAAGTAATTCTTTAATTTTAGCGCTCGCAAGGTTTAAAAATTTTCGCATGCAAGCAAGTTTTCTATCCGTGGTTTTAATGCCCATCGCCCTCGCCATCATCATGACTGGTTTGGGATTATCGCTCACGATCGCCGATTTCAAGCGCGTGTATGAATACCCGAAAGCCGTTATCGTGGGCCTAGGCACCCAAATGATTTTGCTTCCTCTCATCTGTTATTTTATTGCCACCGGTTTGCATTTACCGGCTGAATTAGCGGTCGGATTAATGCTGTTAGCCGCCGCTCCGGGAGGGCCATCTGCGAACTTATACTCGCATATCGCGAAAGGGGATGTCGCCTTAAATGTCACCCTTACGGCCTTAAACAGTATTTTATCGGTCATATCTATCGCCTTCATCGTGAACCTCTCGATGAAACTTTTAATGCAGCAAGACGCCTACGTTCCCTTGCAGTTTTCGAAGGTATTAGAGGTTTGTCTGATCGTGATTTTGCCGGTGTCGGTCGGCATGTTGATTCGAAAAAAGGCACCTGAATTCGCAAAGCGGCTCGAGTCTCCCGTGAAAATTCTCTCCGCTATTTTCCTTGCCCTGATTATCGTTTTAGCGGGTTGGAAGGAGCGTGATCACTTGATGGCAGATATCCAAACCGTCGGTTTAGCCTGTCTTTTATTTAATGTGGCCTGCCTTTCGATCGGGTATTTTCTGCCGCGCTTATTGAATTTGGAGAAGAAGCAGGCGATCGCAATCGGGATGGAAATAGGCATTCACAATGGCTCTTTGGCCATTTTTATTGCGTTGAATGTGATCGGGAATGGAACGATGACGATTCCGACCGTGGTCTACAGTATCGTGATGTTTATAACGGCGGCGATTTTTGGGTGGCTGGTGAACCTGCGCAACTAATCCGCAGACTCTGAACTTGCTCTTTTCTTTTCGATCTTCTTACTATTCCAAATATACAGCGTCTCCACCTTTGCTCTCGCCCACGGCGTCTTGCGCAAGAAAGTCAAACTGGACTTGATGCTCGGGTCACTCGCAAAGCAATTAATGCGAATCTTTTTCGCCATCTCTTCCCAGCCTAATAGATCGACTAGGTCAGTTAAGATTTTTTCAAGTGTTACACCATGTAAAGGGTCATTGCTCATAAGGTAGGATTTGAAAACCAAGACGCATATTCCACATAATTGTAGGCCGTGCGCTTGAAAACTTCTGCCGCCTCTGGGCTGACATCTTTTAAATATTTGGCTGGATTTCCTGCATAAATGGTACCAGCCGGTACGCGCATTCCTTGTGTTACGACCGCTCCCGCCGCAACGATGCTTCCTTCTTCGATATAGGCATTGTCCATCACGATGGCCCCCATTCCGATGAGCACATTATCTTCGATGGTACAACCATGAACAATGGCATTGTGGGCGATGGACACGTAATTACCGATGGAAGTAACGGTTTTTTGATAGGTGCAATGCACCACTGCGCCATCTTGAATGTTTGAATAATTGCCGATGCGGATGGAATTCACATCCCCGCGGACCACTGCATTAAACCAGATCGTACATTGTTTTCCGGTCTGTACATCCCCCACAATCGTGGCATTAGGAGCAACCCAATTGTCCTCTCCTAAAACAGGGGATATTCCTTTCACTGGCAAGATTAAGCCCATTTTCCTTGGAGTTTTAATACTTTTTCGATGACATCTCTTACCGCACCACGACCCCCATTGAAAGGGGAAACGTATTTTACGACCTGGTGCAATTCAGGAATCGCATCGGCCGGACAGGTACTTAAAATATCCGGTCTTGACATGATTTTTAGATCCGCCATATCGTCACCCATGTAGAGGATTTCGTTTTCTTTAACGCCTAATTTAGGGAGTAATTCGAGATAGGTTTCGAGTTTATCTTTGCCGCCTAGCCCGAAATAAATGTGTTGAAACTTGAGGTTTTCTAAACGTTTTTTGACCCCTGCATGACTTCCGCCAGTAATCACACACATCGTATAATTTGCCTCGCGCGCCTTTTCTAACGCATAGCCATCACGGATGTAGAAGGTGCGGAAATGTTCGCCTGTTTCGAGCACGTGCACATTGCCGTCCGTCATGACGCCATCGATGTCAAAAATGAAGACTTTTATATCGCTGAATAGGGAAAGTACGTTAGACATAGGGAGTATTTTGACCCAAATATCTGAATATTTTATGTATTTTTATCCCTTTATGAAGAATACGTCGTCCCTATTTCGTGTCCTCTTTTTTCTGTTAGCTCTGTCTTTCAGCCTTTCCGCCCAAAAAATTCAGGTGGGACCTTATTCTTTACGGGTGAATGGGACGCAACAGGAGAAAAATCACTGGGGGCCATCCGAGATTACCTACCGTGTCGCGAATGACAGTTTGGTTTTCCAGGTATCCGAATTTCTTTGGGATGAAAAAACGAAAACGGCGCAAGCAAAAGGAGGCGAAATCCCCGGAGAGAAATTAGGGCATAAGAACGCGCGAATTCAGTTGGACGCGATACAATTCGAACCGGCGAATGGCACATTGCGGATCATTTCGGCCGATTGGATCGAAGGCGATCAAACCAAAAACGGGGAGGGTTCGCTCACGCTTAGAAGAAAAGATAAAAATTTTAGTTTCGAATTTAGGGGCTCTGAGCCTACGACTTTTACCGGGGAAGCCTGGACAGCAGAGGGCGCACCTTATTACAAGGATTTGCGCAAAGGACTGCGAAATGGCGTCCTGCGTTTTGGGAATTTGGGAGCGATGTCTGCGCCTTTGATTGCGTTTTTGCCGGATTCCACGATTCTAGTGCCCACGGGAAGGTGGACGAGCCTTTTAGGTGAAAAAGATTCGGTATCGCGGACGGAATTAACCGGCCAGTGGTACCCGAAGAGCCAAACCTTTCATTTTAAGAAATTACCCGGCGCTAGCAACCGCGCCTTGTTTGAGGATACTTTCCACGAGATGCGGATGTCGGTGGATTTAGGCGTCTTGCGGGTGAGGGAAAAACGTATCGATTTTTACCAAATCTCGGGCCGCAATCAAGTGCCCGCCTGGCTAGAATCGAAGGATTATTATAACGGCGGTCGCATCCAAGATTTGCAAGGGATGTTAACCTATAGCCCTATGCGCATTCTCTACCGCTATTTAGTCGAGAATAAAGCCCAAAGCGCAACCATCGGCGACCTCGCCGTTTTAGTGAATCGCAAGCCGGAGCAACTAGTAGCGGGTTTTCAATCCTTCGTGGAAGCGGGTTATATGCAAGTCGACGATGGCGATGTGTACTCGTTCACGAATCAGGGCAAGCATTACGCCCGGGTGGCCTATGAGAAAAAGGATTTCGACACGTTTTATGCGGCGTCGATGGGCGATCGTTTGGACGCTGATTCGGCATCGATCAGCCTGGATTTAGTGGACAAGAAATTGCGCATCAGGGGGATTCAGCAGGTGATGATTTCGGATTCTTTGAAGGCAGAATTTATTCCGTATGATGAGGCTTTGACCTTCCAAAAAGGCCGCGATTTTAATTTTCCTGGCGAAATCAAGATTGGAGATTACCGTTTCCGTGGCCCCGATTTTGCCTTTAAATTCAACGATTTTACGGCGCAATTTTCGAAAATTGATTCGATCACTTTCATCCCTAAAGGGCAATCCAAAGAGTTTGGAGGGCAATTCAGGTACGAATCTGGCTCCTTGATTCTAAGCGAACCGGGGAACAAATCGGGACGTTTTGGGGTGGCAGAATACCCTAAATTAATCATCCCTAAAGGAATGACCGCCCACTTCGATGAATCCTGGCGCGCAAACGGAGTGTACGATACGACGCATTTTTTTAAAGTGCCTAGCATTACCCTAGATAGCTTAACGCAGAAGGCGCCCATTTTCGTGGGCAGCTTTCACTCGAAGGGACTTTTGCCCATATTTACGACGCAATTAGTACTCAAGCCAGATCAAAGCTTTGGCTTTACTCACCTCCCTAAAACACCCCTTAAAATCTACCAAAACAGAGCGACGCTAACAACTACCGCTCCCATCGAAATGGACAAAAAAGGCTTGCACACCGCGGGCAACTTTTCCATCGAGGGCTTTCAATCGAGCACAAAGGAGTCCTTCCTGTATCCAGATTCCTTAATCAGTATCGGTCTAGGCGGGAAACTAGGGGAGATGGCGAATAAAAAAGGACCCATCGCCACGCTGCCCGCCCACCGCTTTACCTGGCTGCCTCGCGAAGATTCTCTCGCGATTTATCCGGAGAAAAACTCCTTCGCTTTATATGCAAATCAATTGCAATTAGAAGGGCCGGTTTGGATGCACAAGAAGCAGGTTTTCGGGAAAGGGGAGATTACATTAGGAGATGGCAAGCTGAAGTCTGAGCTTTTTTATTTCCAGCCAGCCACCTGGAAATCGAAGGAGGCAAGTCTGTCGATAGGGCTTAAAAAACCCGTTTTCCAATCAGAAAGAATTGCTATCGAAGCCGCGCCAGGAGCTGTGAATCTCAACTTCAAGCCGGTCGAGGAGTCGCCTGCGAAACTACCTATCCAAAACTATACGACGACTTATTCAGGGGCAGTTTGGGAACAAAAAAACCAGAAAATCAAACTGACTAAGCCGGAGTTAAGCTCACTAGATTCTGCCTCGAAAGCAGGTCCTATTGTGGCTAAGGCCGGTATTTTAGACCAGGTTTCGGAGGTATTATCACTGGAAGGCGTGAAGGAAATCGAAATCGGTCCAGCCACCGTATATCCGGCAAAAGGACTGCTTGCCATCGCGAAAGGCGGACAATTCAAATCACTTACCGGGGCGAGGGCGACGGTGAATGGCCATGTTTTGGCAAACATCAACACCGTGACCGCAAACGCACAGAAATTTACGGGGACGGCGAACTACCTGCTACCCGTCGAAGGGAGCGACTCGCTTGTCATCCCGATGAAAAACTTCGACTTTCTGCCCGAGGGAATTCGCGCGGAGGCACGTTATATCGAAAAAACGCCGCTAAAATTAACGGCCCACCAGGAATTCAAGGGGGACGTCTATTTCTTATCAGAGAAACCAAGTCTTGAATTCAAAGGCTCGATTCGCCCCTTATTAGGGACATTGAAGTTCAAAACCGCCTGGATCCCCTTCGCGAATTCGAAAGGAATCGTGGTGAACGACGAGTTGAAAGACGAATTAGGCCGCTCCGTTACCGCTGGTATTTTCGTGAATGCGGATAACAAATTATACCCCTCGTTCTTAGGTCCGATGTCGAACGAAGACGACCCCGTTTTGTTCAAAGCGGCTGGCGAAGTGACGGAGGCATCCGAAGTATATAGCATCAAAAATGCGGAATCTCAGATGCATTTATCGATTCCGAAAAAGCGAGTGGACACGGACGGGATGGTACAATTATTCACGGGGAATAAGCTGGTGCGGTCTTTTGGCAAAATTTCGATGTCCCTAGATACCCTGATTCCACGCATCGAATCCTGGTTAAGTTTGCAGTTCCAAGTGCCGGTTCCCATCCTGGCGAAAATGGGCGATCGCATCGTTCGCTACAACTTAGACGAAGGTTTGCTGACGGCGGCGGCAGATGAGCCGGCTGATCGAGATGAATACCTGAAACGAGTGGAACCGATTTTAGGGAAAAAGATTCCTGAAACAACGAAGGCGCGGATGGATCGCGAGCATTTGGCTTTAGACAAAGTGGATCCTGACTTCGCCTCCATGCTTAATTTCTCCTCTGTAAAATGGGCTTGGTCGCCTAATTTGAGTGCCTTTTACTCGATCGGCGACTTGCCATTGATCAATGTGGGGCCGGTAGATGTGAATGCAACGGTGAAGGGTTTTATGGAGGTTATTAAGAAGCCTTCCAAAGAAGAGTTTTACGGCTATTGGGAATTATCCGAAGATCTTTGGTATTATTTCGCTTATTTTGAGGGCGAATTAGGGGTCTATTCCTCCGATAATGCGTTCCTTGCTACCGTTCGCGAGTCGATGAAGACACAGAAGAAAGGCGGTATCAAGGTAGTAGAGGCAGCTGCCGAAGAAAAGAATGCCTTTGTAAAACGCTTCAATGCGTATTATAAACCACTCATTCCGGTGAAGAAAGCGCCAGTGAAAAAAGAACCAGTAAAAACAAAACCAGCCACTAAAGGCAAAGAAAAGAGCGGTGGATTTTAAGAGTATAACCTTTTTAAAGAATTTTTTTGATTGCCTAGACCGCTGGGGTTTGGTGCGTCGCGACCCATTTGGGAATCCGATCGGGATGAAACGTATTATCGTATTCATTTTAGGCTGGTTAACCTTTGCACGACTAAGCATTTACAATAAAACGGAAATTAAAGGCACCGAAAAAATTAAAGATTTGCCGCGTGAAGGCGTCTTATTCCTTTCAAATCACCAAACCTATTTCATGGACGTGATTTGCCTCTACCACATCTTCTTTTCTGTGAAATGGCGAATGACGAATAGTATTCGTTTTCCTTTCTATTTGTTAGCTCCTCGTTCTCGCCTGTTTTATGTGGCGGCCACGGAAACAATGAAAGAAGACGGTTTCTTACCACGTATTTTTTCTTTAGCTGGGGCCATATTAGTGAATCGATCTTGGCGTGCACACGGTCAGGACGTGAAAAGAGAAGTGGATTTAGAAGCACAATCGAAAGTAGGGAAGGGCCTGAAATTCGGCTGGGTTATTAGTTTTCCTCAAGGAACCACGCGTGCTTTTGCCCCCATCCGAAAAGGAACGGCGCACTTGATTAAAGCGGAAAACCCTATTGTGGTCCCTGTCCAAATCAACGGCTTCAGACGCGCGTTTGACAAGAAAGGCTTCTTTTTGAAGAAACGCAACACGACCCTTAGCGTAGAATTCAAGGAACCGATTCGCTTTAAAGAATCGGACACCATCGAAGAAATTTTACAGCGAATTTCGGACGAAACCGGCATTCCGATGGTTGATACAAATGCTCAGTAAAACACAAGGCATCGTTATTTCGTACATGCGGTACCGGGAAACCTCGATACTGGTGAACGTCTACACGTCGGAATTTGGCATTTGTTCTTACATCGAAAATGGGGTACGTTCTGCCAAAGCCAAGCACAAAATGGCCCTCTTCCAGCCGCTCACCCAGCTCGATTTAGAGGTCTACCACAAACCAGGAAAAGGGCTGCACCGCATCTCGGAGGCCAAATGTTCCTTTCCTTACCAAGCCATTCCCTTCGACATCGCGAAGTCTTCGCTGGCTCTTTTTCTTTCTGAAGTACTGAGTAAAGTCTTAAAAGAGGAGGAGGCGAATCCTGTATTGTTCGAGTTCTTATGTCATTCCTTGCAATATTTAGACAGGGCAGTGAACAATTTTGAGAACTTTCATCTGCAGTTCTTGTGGCAGCTCGCGTCCTTTTTGGGTTTCGGCGCCAGCACCTCGGCTGAATTTTACGAGCAATTAAAGGCCGCCGGCTGCATCGTTCCTACTTTCCAAGGATTGGATGCCTTGATTCAGGCTGATTATGGGCATCCCATCGCGTTGCACCGGGCGGAGCGCAAAGAATTATTAGCAGGCATGCTAAATTATTACCAATTGCACATGGAAAATTTCGGAGAGATTCGTTCCTTGCAGATCCTACAAGAAGTTTTAGCCTAATGCCTAATCTGTATTCCCTGAAACCCTCGGTAACGCCGAATTATTTGGACACCACTTTTCAGTTTAGCCCTCGCAAACCGGGCAAACAAGTGATACAGCTGCCCATTTGGCGTCCAGGGCGCTACCAGGCCCAAAATTTTGCGAAAAACATTCCTGTATTAAAGGCCTTCAGTGGAGGTGTGCCTATTGCGATTCACAAAGTTGCCTCGTCTACTTGGGAACTAGAGGCATCGGAACTAGTTGAAATACGCTACAGCTATTACGCAAATCAACCAGATGCGGGCGGTTCTGTGGTCGAGGAGGATTTGCTTTACATCAATTTCATTAACTGTCTTCTATATGTAAAAGGCCGCGAAAATGAGCGCTGCGAGATCCACATCGAAAAACCAGCTGGCTGGAAAAGCGTTTGCACGTTCAAGAATGGAGGCAAATACCGCGAGCTTGTGGATTCTCCCTACATCGCCGCACCAGCCATTTTTCAACATAAATGGAAATGCAATGGCGTGAAATTCGCCATCGATGTGGTGGGATCGCGCCAAGCTTTGACGAAGAAATTAACGGACGCTTATGAGAAATTCACCCAAACCCAGCTAGACTGGATGGGCCATTTCCCCGTCAAAGAATACCATTATATGCTTTGGGTTTGTCCTAAACCCTATTACCACGGGGTGGAGCACACAAAATCGACGATGATGGTGATGGGGCCGCCGGATCGCGATGCCTATGAAGACTTGATCGGCTTGGGTTCGCATGAATTATTCCACGTCTGGAACATAGCCACGATTCGCCCGAAGGAATTATTTCCCTACGCCTATCACCAGGAAACCCCGTTTTCGACGGGCTGGATTGTAGAAGGCATCACGACTTATTTAGGGGATTGGTTCTTATATGAGTCGGGTGTTTGGACGAAGCAAGAATACCTCGCAGGACTTTTAGGGAATTTGAAATTGCATTTTGAACGGGATGGCCAGGCGCAGCAATCGCTCGAAGAAAGTTCGATTGATTTATGGCTCGATGGCTATGGGACAAGTCTGCCGAACAAGCGAGTTTCTATTTATTACAAAGGGGCGGTGGTGGCCTTGGCTTTGGACTTAAAATTGCAGGCTAAAAACGGCAAATCATTAAAAGACGTGATGCGTCAAATGAACGCGGAATTCGGTCAACTGAAAAAGGGTTACACGAAGGAGGACTTCATCCGCATTTGCGAAGAAATCTATGGCGATTCCTTACAGGATTTCTTCCGAGACTATGTCGAAAAATCAACCGATATAATTACAGATTTACAGGAGATTCTTGCAAAATCAGGACTGAAATTCGAGTACGAACCAGAAAAAGGCTGGACCTTATACTAAAATGCGCAATGAAAAGGCGTGCATTGTCTTTTAGGTAGATATTTTGTCTTTTAGGTATCTACTAATTTTCCTCAGAGTTTAGGAATTTTACCGTAATGAAAGATTTCCCTACTTTAATTCGAAAGGCTCGATTAGACAAAGGCTACAGCCAGGACTACGTTTCCACTGAAATAGGTATCACTTTATCCGCTTATTCAAAAATTGAAAGAGGCCTGACAGACCCTTCCTTGAGTCGAATGAAGCAAATCGCAGGGGTTCTTGAAGTAGATTTATCGGTACTTTTCAGACCTAAAAACTACCCCCATTTCTCTGGTGTTGCCGATCCAGGTGGTGCCACCACCCCCGTTTCTCGCTACGAATTTGAAGCTTATGTAGGTTTAGTTCGTGACCTCCAAGAGCAATTGCGCGATTTAAACGATCGCCTCCTTTAATCCCCGTTTTCCATTGCGGAATCAGGGCTTATGCCTAAATTGCAGGTTCAAAATCAATTCCTATGTTGAATAGACCGCGTCGTAACCGTTCCACTGCCGCTATCCGCACGATGGTGGAGGAAAATCGCCTTTCGGTGAAGGATTTACTCTTCCCTCTTTTTGTGATGGATGGTACTGCTACGAAAACTGAAATCAAGTCGATGCCAGGCATTTACCGCTATACGACTGATTTATTATTAAAGGAAATCGAGGAATGCTTGAACCTAGGAATTACGTCTTATGCTCTTTTTCCACAGGTCGCAGAGGAGCGCAAGGACGCTTTGGCGACGGAATCACATCGCCAAGGCAGTTTGTATTTAGAGGCGATTCATGCTGTGACGAGCCGTTTTCCGGAGATTTCGATGTTAACGGACGTGGCGATGGACCCTTACAGTTCGGACGGACATGATGGGATCGTGAAGAATGGCGAGATTTTGAATGACGAGACTTTAGAGGTGTTGGCCAAAATGGCTGTAGCACAAGCCCAGGCCGGATCAAAACTGATCGGTCCCTCAGATATGATGGATGGCCGCGTGGGTTATTTACGCGAATCACTAGACGATGCGGGTTTCACGAATGTGGGCATCATGGCCTACAGCGCGAAATATGCGTCAGCCTTTTACGGACCTTTCCGTGATGCGTTAGAGTCTGCGCCTAAATTTGGCGATAAAAAGACCTACCAAATGAACCCCGCAAACAGCCGCGAAGCCCTTCGTGAGGCGGAATTAGATGAATTAGAAGGAGCAGATTTCTTGATGGTAAAGCCGGCTTTGGCCTACTTAGACATCATTTCTTTACTCCGTGACAATACCAATTTGCCGATCGCCGCCTACAACGTTTCAGGCGAATATGCGATGGTCAAAGCAGCCGCTGCAAACGGCTGGATCGATGGCGAAAAAGCGATGTTAGAAAGCTTGCTTTCGATGAAGCGCGCGGGAGCCCAGGTGATTTTGACCTATTTTGCTAAAGAATTTGCCCAATTAAAAATAAAGTAAAATGTCGTCAGACCGTTACATGCAGCGAGGCGTTTCTGCCTCAAAAGAAGATGTTCACAAAGCCATTGCGAACTTAGACAAAGGCCTATTTCCGCAGGCATTCTGTAAAATTTCCCCAGATATCTTGGGAGGCGATGCAGACTATTGCAACATCATGCATGCGGATGGGGCGGGGACGAAATCGTCTTTGGCCTACCTCTACTGGAAAGAAACGGGCGACATCTCCGTGTGGCGCGGCATCGCACAAGATGCGGTCGTGATGAATACAGACGACTTAATCTGCGTGGGAGCTACCGACCAAATGTTGCTATCCAGCACCATCGGTCGCAATAAAAACTTGATCCCAGGCGAGGTCATCGCCGAAATCATCAACGGCACGGAAGAAGTCCTTCAAATGTTACGCGATAACGGCATCGGCATCTATTCGACCGGTGGCGAAACCGCAGACGTAGGCGACTTAGTGCGCACAATCATCGTCGACAGCACGGTTATCGGCCGCATGAAGCGTTCAGACGTGATCTCAAATGGAAACATCCAAGCAGGCGATGTAATTATCGGCTTAGCTTCAGATGGCCAAGCGAACTACGAGAAGACTTATAATGGCGGAATGGGCAGCAATGGCTTGACCTCCGCTCGCCATGACGTTTTAGGAAAATACCTAGCAACGAAATACCCTGAGTCTTTCGATCCGTCGGTTCCGTCGGATTTAGTGTATTCTGGCTCTTGCAACTTAACAGAAGCGGTTCCTGGAACTCCTTTAAATGTGGGTCAATTAATTCTTTCGCCTACGCGTACCTACGCGCCAGTGGTGAAGGCTTTATTGACTGAATTACGTCCTCATTTGCACGGAATGGTCCATTGTTCGGGTGGAGCGCAGACAAAAGTGATGCACTTTGTGAACAATGTTCACGTGATTAAGGACAATTTATTCCCGATTCCTCCGCTGTTTGATTTGATCCAAAAAGAAAGCGGAACCAGCTTCAAAGAGATGTACCAAGTATTCAACATGGGCCATCGTTTAGAAGTCTATGCGAATCCAGCACACGCAGATGAAATCATCCGCATTTCTCAGTCCTTCGGTATCCCAGCCCAAATCGTGGGTCGCGTAGAGGCCTCAGCGACTAAGAAGCTGACCATCAGCAGTGAATACGGGGAATTTATTTATGAGTAGAGTTTGTAAATACGCAAATTAATTTTTAGATTTGCACCCCCATTTAAAAGGCTTTTAAAAGTTTTTCATTTGTCTTGAATCACTAGCCTCGTGGGATTGTTTCACTTAAATACAGTAAAAATGTACGCAATCGTAGAAATTGCCGGGCAGCAATTTAAAGTAGAAAAAGACCGTTCTGTATACACTCACCGTTTAGCGGGAGCAGAAGGCGCTGCACTGGTTATCGACAAGGTATTACTTGTTGACAATGACGGAAAGATTTCCGTAGGAGCTCCCACAGTAGCTGGAGCCACTGTTACAGCTAAAATTGTTGCACACGTTCGTGGCGAAAAAGTTTTAGTTTTCAAGAAAAAGCGTAGAAAGACCTACCAAAAAATGAATGGTCACCGTCAAGATTTGACGAAAGTATTGATTGAATCAATCAACGTAAAATAAGTCTTAAACTAAGCGATTCTTCGGAACGCATAAATAAATAATAACATGGCACATAAGAAAGGCGCCGGATCATCCAAAAACGGTCGCGAATCACATTCAAAACGATTAGGCGTTAAGTTATTTGGAGGTCAAGCAATCATTGCAGGAAATATCATCGTTCGTCAACGTGGTACTGCTCACAATCCTGGCTTAAACGTAGGAATCGGAAAAGATCACACATTGTTCGCTTTGACGGATGGTGTTGTTAAGTTCCAAAAAGGTTTCAAAGGACGTTCATTCGTTCACGTTTTACCTATCTCAGCTGACGCAACTCCAGCAGATGCACCAGCAAAAGCTCCTGCTAAGAAAGCAGCTCCAGCTCCAGTAGCTGAGGCAGCAGTAGAAGCAGCAGCAGAGGCTCCAGCTAAGAAAGCTCCTGCAAAGAAAGCAGCAGCTCCAGCAGCAGAGAAAAAAGCACCAGCGAAGAAAGCAGCTAAGGCTGAGTAATTTCTCTCGCTTATAAAGAAAGACCTGGCATGCAAATGCCGGGTTTTTTTGTTTTTTGGAAACCAAATAGGCCGTACCTTTGTTCCATCTTTTAAATACCCTCCTCATGAACAATACGACAACTATTCATATTTACACTGAATCGACCCCTAATCCACATTCCATGAAGTTCGTCTTCAATATGGAATTATTGCCGGAGGGAATGTCATTCGATTACACCCAACCCGCAGACGGATTAACGAAAGAGAAGAACTCTCCTTTAGCCGTAGCCCTATTTGGATTTGATTTCGTTTCCCGCGTGTTCATCACCAACAACTTCATCACTTTAACGAAAACCGAGTCAGTGGCTTGGGAAGATGAATTGTTCGGAATCAAAACCTACTTAAAGAAATATTTCGAAGAGAAACGTCCCGTTTTCTCTCTACCAGAATCAACGATCGCAGATGATCAATCATCAGATACACCTGCCATCAAGCAAATCAAGCAAGCCTTAGATGAATATGTTCGCCCAGCCGTAGAATCTGATGGTGGTGCGATCACGTTCCACTCGTTTGACGAAGCATCTGGTCAAGTAAAAGTATTATTACAAGGATCTTGCTCTGGCTGCCCATCATCTACTATGACTTTAAAGCAAGGTATCGAAGCGCTATTAACGCGCATGGTGCCTGGTGTGAAGGAAGTGGTGGCGGAAGGGGTTTAAAATTTCCGCTTATTATAAAGTATAGAGCATAAAGCACAAAGAATAAAGTTGGATTAAAAAAAGGGACCGAGGTCCCTTTTTTTATGTATTCAGAAATGATTTAAACATTTCACGAAGGTTATCGCCGCAGGCGATGCCACCACGTGGTGGCCACCTCTATTCTTTATGCTTTATTCTTTATTCTTTACAAATAATTTAAAACATCTCTCAATTCAATAACCTCCCTGAAATTCTTATGCTCCACCTTGTGCGAAACCACTTCGTGGGCCCAAGTCGTGTGGTAAGGAACGTGAATTCCGTGTCCACCCACAGCGAGTACGGGAAGAATATCTGATTTTAATGAATTGCCTATCATCGTGAAATGGGCAGGATCCACATCGAGGTGTTTGATCAATTTTAAATAATCGTTTTCCTGCTTATCCGACATGATTTCGATGTGGTGGAAATATTGCTCCAGTCCGGATTTTGCTAGTTTGCGTTGTTGGTCCAACAGGTCGCCTTTGGTAGCTACAACTAAGCGGTATTTCCCTTGAAGGGCTTTCAAAACTTCTTCCACGCCAGGAAGAATTTCGATGTCACGCTCTAATAACTCTTTGCCTAAATTCAGAATCTTTTCGATTCCATCCAGGCCCATGGTGCCTCCAGAAACCTGAATCGCTGTTTCGACCATGGAAAGCATAAAGCCTTTGACGCCATAACCATACAATGCAAGATTGTTCATCTCGACTTTGAATAATTCCTGGCCGGTCGTGTGGGAAGGTAAATAGTCTTCTAAAAGCGCACAGAATTTATCTTCTGTTTCTCTGAAATAAGGCTCGTTCACCCAAAGGGTATCGTCAGCGTCGAATGCGATTACGTGTTCCATAATACTAAATTAAAGCATAAAGAATAAAGCACAAAGAATAAAGTTTGAGGCGTCGCAAGCGACGCGTATATGAAATGTTTTTTGTACCACATTTCTTTAAACACAAAAAATGGGGCGAGAGCCCCATTTTTTAACCAACTTTATTCTTTGTGCTTTATTCTTTATGCTTTAAATTTTAAAGCGTCTCGCATTGAAATTTAGTAACTCGTCGCAATCGTAATAAAATCAGCCGCCACTAACGAAGCGCCACCGATTAAACCACCGTCTACGTCTGGGCAAGCGAATAATTCTTTGGCGTTTTTCGCGTTGCAGCTTCCGCCGTATAGGATAGAGATGCTGTCCGCTACGCTTTGGCCATATTGTTTAGCAATGTGTGCGCGTAAATACGCATGCATTTCTTGAGCTTGATCTGAAGAAGCAGTTAAGCCTGTTCCGATCGCCCAAATAGGTTCGTAAGCGATCACCACTTTAGCGAAATCTTCAGCTGAAAGGTGGAATAAGCTTTCGGTTAATTGTTGTGCTACGTGGCCTAAGAAATCTGCGCCTTCGCGAGTTTCTAAGCTTTCGCCGCAGCAAAATAAAGGAGTTAGGCCGTTAGCTAAAGCAGCGTCTGTTTTAGCGGCTAATTGTTCGTTCGTTTCAGCGAAGTATTGACGACGCTCTGAGTGTCCTAAGATCACATATTGTACGCCAGCAGAAGCTAACATAGCAGCGGAAATCTCGCCGGTGTAAGCGCCTGAAGCTTTTTCGTGGCAGTTTTGGGCTGCGACAGCTAAGTTTGGAATGCCCTCAATCACTTGATTAACACCCGTTAAATACAAAGCAGGTGTCGACATAATCACCTGAACATCTGCGGAAACGCTAGACTTCACTAATTCTGCTACTTCCGTAGCCAAAACGAATGCCTCTTGCGCCGTTTTGTTCATTTTCCAGTTACCTGCAACAATTTTTTTTCTCATACGTTCATCATTTAAGTCCTAAAATTACGAATGCTTTCGGTGGAATGAAAATTAGCGCGAAAAATTAGGCGGGATATTTCAGAAGATTCCCACATTTAGCGTATTTTCACACCTTATATGAATGTTAACCTTGCTATGAAAAAAATCAGCACCGGATTACTGCTTTTCCTTTTAAGTTTCCAGGCCTTTTCACAGGATTTATTCCCGCATACTCAGTCAAAATGGGTGGATTCCGTTTTCAATTCCTTGAGTGTAGACGAGAAAATCGGTCAAATGTTAATGCCCCGTGGAAATGTGGCGGATACCTACGATACGACTCGCCTTTATTCGATTGTGAAAGACTACCACGTGGGAGGCTTTGTCCTTTTCAAGGGTCACCCGGTGAAGCAGGCGTTGCTAGTAAATGAATTACAAAATAGAACGAGGGTTCCCTTGTTTATAGGGATGGATTTAGAGTGGGGTTTAGCAATGCGTTTGGATTCGGCGTTCCGTTTTCCCTACCAAATGACCTTAGGTGCGATGCAAGGAAATACGGCCTTGATCGAGAAGATGGGACTCCAAATAGGGGAGCAATGCCGTAGAATGGGTGTTCATATTAATTATGCGCCGGTGGTGGATGTGAACAATAATCCCTTGAATCCGGTGATTAATTTTAGATCATTTGGGGAGAATCGGGAGGATGTGACGGCGAAGGCTTTGGCCTATATGAAAGGACTTCAAAAAGCCGGAATCATTACCTCAGCAAAACATTTTCCAGGCCATGGAGACACAGGCGTGGATTCTCATTTTGATATTCCAGTCTTGAATCATTCGCGTGCGCGCTTGGATAGTTTGGAATTGTACCCGTATAGAGAATTGATCTCGAATGGGTTGCAGGGCGTGATGGTGGCGCACCTGAATTTACCCGCGTTAGATTCCACGAAGTCTTTAGCCTCGACACTTTCTAAGCCGATTGTGACGGGTTTGCTACGTGATGAATTGAAGTTTCAGGGCCTTGTGTTCACGGACGCGATGGATATGAAAGGGGCGACGAAGATGTTCCCAGAAGGCACGGCGAACGTGAAGGCGATCCTGGCGGGGAATGATATTTTAGAAACATTTGTGGATGTTCCGGCGGCTTTTGACGCGATTAAAAAGGCGTTAACGGACGGCGAAATCTCGCAAGAGGATATTGATCAGCGGGTGAAGCGTATTTTGAATGCCAAAGCTTGGGCAGGTCTCGCCCACTATTCGCCTATCGTCGTGGAGAACTTGATTAAGGATTTGAACCCAATTAAATCAGAGGTCTTGAACCGCGAATTAGCGGAGAAGACGATCACGTTAATTAAGAATCCGGGCGAACTGGTTCCTATTAAATCATTAGATAAAACGCGCATTGCGACTTTAGCGATCGGGAAACCTTCTTATGGGTCTACTTTCCCTACGGAGTTCCAAAAAATGGCCAACAACTACGTCGAAATGCCTCATTTCTATCTAGACGAAACGAGTGCAGATACGACGATTACGCGCATTGAAAATGCCTTAAAATCCTATGATGTGGTTTTGATGGGGATTCACAGCATTTCCATTCG
>JBJOIV010000002.1:0-66626 GCA_046046955.1 Bacteroidota bacterium
GCCCTAAATTACGGTGATTCCAATTATTATTATGAAATTTGCAGGTGTTTTTTGTGATAAAAACACCTTTTAAAATTAGAGCAAGCATGGATACGAAGCGTCAGCAAAAATTTGGCCGTCAAATACAGAAAGATTTAAGTGATATTTTTCAAAAAGAATTCAAAGAGATTTTTGGAAAAGGAATGGTTACGGTGACTGAAGTGAAAATCAGTCCGGATTTATCTGTAGCGCGATGCTATTTAAGTTTTTTGTTGATTGATGATCGGGAGGCTGTGATGGATGAATTAGAAATCCGAAATAAGGCTATTCGCAATGCCTTAGCGAATCGCATTCGTAAGCAGGTGCGTATCATTCCTAATTTAGTTTTCTTCTTAGACGATACCGCGGAATATGCAGCTAAAATTGAAGCGCTATTCGAAGGATTAGTTATTCCTCCAGCTGATGGGGAGGTGCCTAATCGGGTAGCTGATGAAATTGATTAAAAGATGAGTATTTCCTTATTTGTTGCGAAAAGGTATTTTTTTTCCCCATTTAAGGCGAGTTTTATCACCTTAATTTCCCGCATCTCGATGATCGGGGTGGGAGTAGAGGTGATGGCATTAGTGCTCATATTATCCGTATTTAATGGTTTAGAGGATTTCCAAAAAGGCTTATTCAAAACCTTTGATCCCGATTTAACCATTGTTTCCAAAACCGATTCGCGTTTTTCATTTCAAGCCACTCAGCGAAACTCCATAGCTAAGATTCCTGGTGTCCGTTCTATTCAACCCATTTTAGAGGATCAAGCCTTAATTCGGTACAATGGCAAGCAACTAGTCGTGACTTTAAAAGGAATCGATTCCTCTTTTATTGCCTCCAAACGATTGAAAAATCAGGTGGTGGATGGCGAATATTTAGTGGATTATGAAGGTCATCCTTTTGGAATGGTGGGTGCGGGTGTGTTTATGGCCATGGGGATGAATTTTGAGGATAGTTTTCATCCTATTGAAGCCTGGTATCCAAATCAAAAAGCCCTAGCTAATTTTCAAATAACACAAGATGCCGCTAATCAGAAGGCTTTTTTCCCATCTGCGGTGTTGCAAGTAGAGCAAACGTTTGATAATCAACACATTCTTGTCCCATTGCAATGGATGCGGGATTTGACCTTGTCTGATTCGACTGCAGTTTCTCGTTTTGATATTATGTTAGAGGAGGGAGTTAATGAGGTTCAAGTTCAAAAAAGTATTCAGCAGATCTTAGGTTCGAATTTTGGGGTCCAAACAAGGGATCAACAACACGCCATATTATTACGAGCCATCAAGATTGAAAAGCTGTTTGTCTTTATTCTTATGGCCTTTATTATGGGCATTGCCTCCTTTACCTTGTTCTATGCCTTATCGCTTCTTGTTATTGAGAAAAGAAAGGACTTGAGAACCTTGCTGGCAATGGGAATTACACAACGTCAGTTATTGCGTATTTTCTTATTGGTGGGCCTATTTATTAGTTTCTCAGGGGCAGTTGTCGGTATGGGACTTGGATTTGCTTTGGGCTGGATACAACAAACGTTCGGAATTATCCCTTTGGGAATCCCGAACGCTTTAATTGATGCCTATCCTATTCAAATGGAATGGCTTGATTTTCTGATGACCGCGCTAGTGGTGATTGTCATTACTTTTTTGGCCTCGATCATACCGGCCAGAAAAGCGGTTCAAATGACTTTTAATCAGCCAAAGGCGGATTAAATTCTCCTTCCCACTTCGATACCACACAAGTAGCAACTCCGTTTCCTGCAACAGAAGTTACCGTTCTACCCATATCTAAGAATGGATCCACACCTAATAAAAGGGCGATTCCTTCTGCCGGTAGATTGAACATGGTTAATGTGCCGGCAATGATGACTAAAGAAGCGCGAGGTACACCTGCGATACCTTTGGACGTAATCATTAAGGTTAATAACATCGTGATTTGTTGTTCTAAACTTAAATGAACGCCATAAGCTTGCGCAATAAAACCAGTGGCGAAGGTCATGTATAACATGGAGCCATCTAAATTAAAGCTATAGCCTAGTGGTAACACAAAGCCTACAATTCGTCTGCTACATCCAAATTTCTCTAAGGCAGCAATCGTTTGTGGGAAAGATGCCTCAGAACTAGCCGTCGAAAAGGAGATCAATAGAGCCTCTTTTAATTCTTTTAATAGTTTCCAATAAGGGATGCCATTCGCGATACAAATGATCCACAAGATCACAACGGTAAAGAATAATAGGCCACCCATAAAGCACAGCATCAAGTAGCCGTAGCTGATCAAAATACTTAGACCTTTATTAGCCACAACAGTTGTCATAGCAGCGAATACGGCGTATGGTGCCACTTCCATCACATAATTCACCATTTTAAAGATGACCTCTGCTAGGTTTTCAATTACATGTATCAAACGTTTTCCCACCTCGCCAATTGAACCCAAAGCAACGCCAAAGAAAAGGGAGAATATCACGATTTGAAGAATTTCATTTTCTGCTAAAGCTTTGAAAAAGCTATCCGGGAAAATATGTAGGATGAAGTCTTCCATTGTTTTAGCTTTCGAGGAATCGATACCCGTTTCCGTGCCTGCAGCGGGTTTAGGCCAGCTTTGAAGACTTCCAGGTTGTGTGATGTTCACCACCACAAGTCCAGTTACTAAGGAAAGAATGGTCGCAAAATAGAAATAACCAATCGTTTTAATACCAATCCGGCCTACGGCCTTGAAATCACCCAATTTCGCAATTCCCACTACCAGTGTACAGAACACCAAGGGGCCTACAATCATTTTGATGAGGCGTAAGAATATCTTAGATACTATTTGAACCTTAGCCCCTAAATCGTGGCTAACTTCTGGAGCAAAATAAAGGAAGAAGAATTCACCTAGCACTAGGCCAAGGATAAATCCAATGATGATTTTATTCGTTAAGGTTAATTTCATTTTTAGCTGATGAGGGATAAGTATTTTTTATAAAGAGGTTTACGGTAAAAAATCATTCCCCAAAGAAAAGGGAAAAGTAGGTAATTCAAAAACGTCATTCCCGTATCAAAGGAAATTTCATCGATAATCAGGCTATGAAGAGGGTGTACCTCTTTTATCCGGTGCTTGTGTCTCCAAAAACGCAGGCCAAATGGCATTTCAACTCCTTCATCCACAAAATACCATTCCTCAGGCGTGTCATTTTCTGCTGTAATCAGTGAGCTCCAGGTGAGCTTCGTCAGGAGTAGATTGATTTTCAGAATTACCTGATCGTCCTTTTTACATCCATCAAATCTTTCCAATGAAACTTGAGGAAATGGGGGCGACAACTTCAGTAATAAGTCTGAAGTAAAATGTTCCTTTATGTGAGAGAGGGGAGCCTTTACGGGGCTGGAGAGGGTGAAGGATAGCATATTAGGCTACCAAAAGTTTAAGCAGCGTCGCAAACAATAATTTAATGCCCGTGGCAATGTATTTTGCTACGCTCATTTGCTCTTCCGTCGTATCAGAAACATCCTGATCCGGACTGCCTTCTTCCTGCGAAACAATCCTCTGGGGTTTGTTCGCCATCATTCTGGCAGACGAATCTGTTTGTATCGTTTTCGCCTTCGGGTTTAGGGCAGAATACTCTACACGACCAAAATTGCAGAAAAATAGAATCGTTATAATTCCGATGAATCCTTTTTTCATTTAATTTTTTGTTTTGCTGCTTCTACCGCTAGTTTTTGTGCTGCGATTTCGCCCTCTTTCGTCTTTTGGTCTAATTTATTCTGCACTTGATTCGTAAGAATCTTCTCTTTCTCGATTTTAGCTTCTTTTAAACGCTCCTCTAAATTATTTATTTGACGCGCATTAGAGTCTAATTCACGAATCAAACGCTCGGCTTGCTTACTGTTTTTAGCTTGTGCGGCGATAAGTTCGGCTAATTTGTTTTCTTCCACTCTGACCCCTTCTTCTAAATCAACAATTTTGATAAAATCTTCAATCCAAGTGCTTGCTTCGCTTAGTTTCGCATGCCCAGTTTGAATGTATTCATCCGCACCAGTCGCGATGGAAATGAATAATTTTACTTTTTTATTCTCTTCTGAAACTTTAGAAACCACGGTTAAAGGCTTATCTGAGATGCTCGCAATCTGAATATCAGAACTCGCAAACGTTCCATTTTTCCCCTCTACTACTTTACCAAATTTGCTTAAATACGCTTTCCAGCTAGCTCTCGCATACTTTTCTTGTGTATTCACAAAGGTGTAGACTCCTTCTTTTTTAGATTTATCTACTTCAGACATACCTGTAAAAACTTGTGACTTAGCAGAGAAGCTGCCAATTGAAAGTAGAAGTAGAACAAGGATCTTTTTCATAGAGACGAATTTTTTATTAAAGTTAGGAGATTTTTTTAGCTAGGACAACCCTGTTTTTGTTAGAAAAATCACGGAAAGCAAAAAGAGTAAATTCTCCACCGTCTTTTAGCTGAAATTTCTTTCGAATTTCGTCCGCATTGATGGGGAAATTTCGGGTAGAAATATTCGCTTTTTTCCCTGGCAGCACTTCTTGTAACCATTTTTTGTCCAAAGCACCTTCTGCTATCACCTGAAACGCTCTACCAGGGAATTTAGTATCTGCCACTTCCGAAGTGTAGAGATGTGTATTAGGAGCAATCTTTTTGACACTAGCGCTTACAGTCTTGAAGAATCCACCTTTTAGAATACCTGCATGTGGTTCATATAGGTAGTTTTTGCAATCACTGAATTTGATATCCGATTGCGTTTCACTTGATTTTTTTGCCTTGAAAAGAAGCGGATTTTCTTGATTCAATTCAATGATACTGATTTCTGGATCCTCTGAAGAATGATTCGTTTTGAGAAAAAGCAATTCTTTTACCTCATTCTTGATACAAATAACATAGACTTTTTCTACCCCCTGCAATTCTTTAATGGCTCTATCTATATCGAGCAGAGGGCTTGTTTTTATCAACAAGCTGGTTTTTTCAGTGATAAGAGGGATTAATTCGATGGCATTCGGTTCACAATCTTGTAACAAAACCACTTTATTTCCCGCTTTATCTCTTCTAGCTGGGTCTACATAGATGAAATCAAAGGCGTCCTTCTGTTGTTTTAGCCAGGTAAGACTATCCGAAGCGTGATGTTTAATGCGACCAGCATTCAGTTGTTGGTGATTATAGGCCGTGATTTGTGCTAAATCCGCTTGCCTTTCTATGTAATCGACATCGCAACCAGCTTGAGCAAAGGCAAAGGAATCTAATCCCATTCCGCCTGTTAAATCGACAATTTTACCTTTGACAAGGCTAGCTTTATAGTGCGCCGTTACTTCAGAGGAGGATTGTTCTAATGCCAAAGAGGGAGGAAAAAATACCTTTTCATTCGCCACCCATTGAGGCATTTTGTCTTTGAGTTTTTGTCTGGCTTTTATTTGGCCTACTAGTTTAGGGATATCTAAATCAGGGTATTTCGATGCATCTAAGGCAATCGAGACAGGATCTCGATGGAGGTTCTCATGTATAAATTGAATTTCAGTTTCTAGAAGCATCCCCTAAAATTAGCACCTCTGCTTTGATTATTTTTATATAAATTAGTGAAATTGAATAAATATCAGATGACTGGATTAATATTAGCGGCAGGAGCATCGTCTCGTTTAGGGGAAGCAAAACAATTATTAGTTTATCAGGGCCAAAGCCTCTTAGAGCGATCTATCCGTCTCGCATTCAGCGTTTGCCAGGAAGTAGTGGTGTGTTTAGGAGCCGAGGTAAAACAAACGGTAACAATAATCGAAAAATTACAGAAAGAATTTCCCTCCCTTTCCTATGTTGAAATTGAAAATTGGGAAAAAGGAATGGGGGAATCCTTGTCCGTAGGATTAAAAACCATAGATTCAGCCAATGATGTGCTCGTATTATTGTGCGATTTGCCTTTTTTAACGAATGCACACATGAAAAATATCATCTCCTTGGTTAATCCCGAAAGAGCCATTGTCGCCTCTTTTCAAGGAGTTAATTCGCCTCCCGTATTAATCCCAAGTGCATTGCGCCCCTTATTTAGAAACTGGAGCGGAGATCAGGGTTTGGGTAAATTTTGGCGTTTAAACCCTATGCTGTGCGAAATCATTCACTTTTCTGATAAATTTCGGGACGTCGATGTGCCGGAAGATCGGGAGTATTGGGGGATTTAAAACAAAAGCCTGTGGTTACTACCACAGGCTTTTGTTTTAAATCCAAAGACCAAAGCACAAAGCACAAAGCACAAAGTTTGTATTCGCTGCGCGAATGACTTTATGAAATGCTTTACAATTGAGAGTAGAGATTATAGACTAAAGATATTGGCTGTGTTTTCTCTCTACTCTCTACTCTTTACTCTTTGCTCTCTACTATAGATTTCCTATCTTTGCATTTCAATTTTAAACTCAATTAAGTGGAATCAATCGAAACCCTTCCCACCGTCGAAACAGCCAAAAAATTAGGATTATTGCCCGAAGAGTATGATCGCATTCAAGAGATTTTAGGTCGTAAACCTAATTTCACCGAATTGTCGATTTTCTCAGTTATGTGGTCTGAGCATTGTTCTTATAAGAATTCAATCGTTTGGTTGAAGACTTTGCCCAAAGACTCTCCACGTATGTTAGCCAAGGCTGGCGAGGAAAATGCGGGTTTAGTGGATTTAGGAGATGGTTTAGGTTGTGCATTTAAGATTGAATCGCATAATCACCCGTCTGCGCTTGAGCCTTACCAAGGTGCGGCGACTGGTGTGGGTGGTATCAACCGTGATATTTTCACGATGGGTGCGCGTCCGATTGCGCAATTGAATTCATTGCGTTTTGGAAATATTGATTTAGCCAAAACGAAGTGGTTAGTGAAAGGTGTCGTGAAGGGGATTGGTGATTATGGTAATGCCTTTGGAATTCCTACTGTAGGTGGTGAGGTTCAATTTGATGATTGTTATAATGTGAATCCGCTAGTAAATGCGTTTTCTGCGGGTATATTAAAAGTAGGAACGCAGGCATCTGCTATTTCCTATGGCGTGGGTAACCCGGTATTTATTGTGGGTTCTGCGACTGGTAAAGATGGAATCGGTGGAGCGAGTTTTGCATCGGAGGATATCACGGCGAAATCGTCGGAGAAATTGCCTGCGGTTCAAGTAGGGGATCCATTCCAAGAGAAATTGTTGTTAGAGGCTTCTTTGGAAATCATCGAAGCAGGATGTGTGATTGGTATTCAAGATATGGGTGCAGCGGGTATAATCTGCTCGACGTCTGAAATGTCTGCGAAAGGTGAGCATGGGATGATTATTGATCTTTCCAAAGTGCCTACGCGTCAAGCGAATATGCAACCATTTGAGATTCTATTATCCGAGTCTCAAGAGCGTATGTTAATCGTAGTAGAGAAAGGGCGTGAGCACGAGGCTAAACGCATTTTTGATAAATGGGATCTAAACTGTGAGCAAATCGGTACTGTTACGGATACGAAACGTCTTGAATTTTATCAAGATGGTGTTTTAGTAGCGGATGTACCCGCGGATGATTTAGTATTAGGTGGTGGAGCTCCGGTTTATCACCGTGAATACAAAGAGCCTGCTTACTACCAAGAATTCAAGAAATTTAAAATCGATTCAGTAGTTGATTTGCCGAAGGAAGAATTACCTAATGCCTTGAACTACATGATGAATCACCCAAATATCGCTTCGAAGAAGTGGGTGGCTCAACAATACGATTCATCGATTGGTCGTGCGAACCGTAACACTAATGCGCCTTCGGATGCGGCTGTCGTGAAAGTACACGGATCACAAAAATCGATTGTTATAACAGTAGATTGTAACTCACGTTATGTAAATGCGGATCCGGAAGAAGGATGTGCGATGGCAGTGGCGGAAGCAGCTCGTAATATTGTCTGCTCAGGCGGTGTTCCGGTGGCGATTACGAACTGCTTGAACTTTGGCAATCCATATGTTCCAGAAGTATACTGGCAATTCGTGGGTGCGATCAAGGGTATGAAGAAATCTTGTGAGGCGTTTGAGACTCCGGTAACAGGAGGTAACGTTTCCTTCTACAATCAATCATCTGATGAAGGTCCGGTATTCCCAACGCCGACGATTGGTATGTTAGGTATTCTAGAGAAGCCAGAGAATAAGATGACGTTGGACTTCAAAAAAGAGGGCGATGCCATCTATTTAGTAGGGGAGTCGGTGAATGATATTGCTTCGTCTGAATATGTCTATTCATACAAAGGGATCAAAGCAACTCCAGCACCGCATTTTGATCTAGCGACAGAACAGAAATTACAAAAGGCAATTACGTCTTTAATTGAAAATAAATTAATCGAATCAGCTCACGACGTTTCGGATGGTGGTTTATTAGTGACTTTGGCGGAGTCTGCTTTCCCTCGTGGATTAGGATTCAGTGTAAACTCAGATGCTTCGATTCGCCAGGATGCTTTCTGGTTCGGTGAAGCCCAATCTCGTGTGGTTGTTTCAGTGGATGCTACTAAAAAAGCAGCTTTTGAGTCAGCTTTGCAAACACAAGGAGTTAAGTTCTCTGCGTTAGGATCTGTTCAAGGAACTGATATTATCGCTGATGGAGCAAAATTATCAACAGTAGCTGCAGCTTATCAATCTTTTGATACGGCTTTAGAAGCTGCATTAATGAAATAAATAAAATGAGCCGCTATCTAATCGCATTTTCGTACGATGGCGGCTCTTTTCATGGCTACCAAATTCAGCCAAATGCAACAACAGTTCAGTCGGTTTTGCAGGATAAATTAAGTCTTTTATTGGGCTCTCCGTTGGAAATCGTGGGTAGTTCTCGTACCGACACGGGGGTGCATGCACACGAACAATTTGCGCATTTTGATCTGCCCGCTGGTAAAACAGTGAAAGAAAATTGGGTTTTTCGACTTAATCGGATGCTGCCAGATTCTTTAGCGGTGCAAGGCATTTACCAAGTAGCGGATGATTTCCATGCCCGATTCGCAGCTCTTTCGCGTACCTACGAATACCGCATTAGTCCGTTGAAAAGTCCCTTTAATAGCCAATACGCCTACCGTTTCGGTGTCGAATTAGATGTAGCGGCTATGAATGAGGCAGCGTCCTTGTTTTTTCAGCATACTGATTACCAATGCTTCTCGAAGGTAAAGACGGAGGTAACCACATTTAATTGTACGATTTTACAGGCTTTCTGGGCCTATCGAGGTGATGAATTGATTTTTACGATTCAAGGTAATCGATTCCTGCGAGGCATGGTTCGTGCCGTAGTGGGTACTTTATTAGAAGTAGGGCAGGGGCGCTTATCTAATAAGCAATTACAAGAAATACTCGATTCAAAAGACCGGTGCAAAGCAGGTCGCGCAGTTCCAGCCCACGGGCTTCATCTGCTGAAAGTAGAATACCCTTCGTCTACTTTTGACGCCAAATGTGCAGGATAACATCTAATAAGGTGGCTGCAGATTGCACTTTGATCTTATTCGCTTTGTAATTCAACCCTTTCAGGTTGTATTTACTGATCCAAATCTCCTTAAATCCCAATTTTTCTGCCTCAGCGATGCGCTGATCGATGCGCGTAACGGATCTCAATTCTCCTCCTAATCCGACCTCAGCTGCGAAACAGATCGATGAATCGATGATTTTGTCCTCATAGGAAGATACGAGGGACATGCAAGTAGCTAAATCCAAGGCAGGGTCATCCACTCGAATACCCCCAGTAATATTTAAGAAAACGTCTTGCGTTGCTAATTTATAGCCACCCCTTTTCTCTAATACCGCGATCAACATGCTCAATCGCTTTCCATCATAACCGTTTGCGGTTCTTTGCGCATTCCCATAAGAGGACGCACTTACCAAGGATTGTATTTCCACTAAAAGCGGGCGATTTCCTTCCATTAAGGTACCGATGGAGATACCCGACGAAGGTTCGTCGCGTTGGGATAGAAGAATCTCGGAGGGGTTAGTCACGGGTCTTAGGCCACTTCCTAGCATTTCGTAAATGCCTAATTCAGAGGTGGAACCAAAACGATTTTTCGTCGTACGCAAAATTCGGTAGATCATGTGGCGATCTCCTTCGAATTGAAGTACGGTATCAACCAAGTGCTCTAAAACCTTAGGACCAGCGATGGAACCTTCTTTGGTAATATGTCCCACTAAGAAGATAGGAGTGCCACTCTCTTTCGCAAAACGCATTAGCTCCAAGGCACATTCTCTAATCTGAGACACGGAACCTGGGCCTGATTCGATTTGATCTGAAAATAAGGTCTGTATGGAATCCACTATGATTAATTCTGGCTCTAGGTCGACTAGATGGCGGAAAATGGATTGCGTATTCGTCTCAGTTAAGATGTATAAGGAGTCAGATTTTGCAGCTAAGCGATCTGCTCTCAGTTTGATTTGCTGCTCAGATTCTTCGCCAGTTACGTATAAAACACGTGTTTGGGTTAAAGAAAGGGCAACTTGTAATAGAAGCGTTGATTTTCCGATGCCTGGTTCGCCACCGATTAAAACGAGTGAGCCAGGAACGATTCCACCACCTAAAACGCGGTTGAATTCAGGATCTGAACAGGTAAGTTTAGGTAGGTTTTCGAAGCTAACTTCGTTTAATAATTTCGGTTTTGCAGTTGATTTAGGACTTCCTTTGGTCTTCCAAACTTCCGCCGGATGCACCGTCGCTTCCACTAATTCCTCCACGAAGGTATTCCATTCTCCACAAGAGGGGCACTTGCCCAGCCACTTAGGGGCAGAATGTCCACAGGATTGACAAAAAAAGGAGGTTTTAGCTTTGGCCACGATTATACGATTTGTGCTCAAAAATACGTTTTGATTTCGGTTTTTTCTTTTTTTTCGGATGAAAAAGGATAATTTTACAAGTTAATTAATGACAACTAAAATGAAAGCAACAAAACTAGCACTGATGTTTGCCCTAGTGATGGGTTTTATGTCTACCGCTTCTGCTCAGAAGCATGCACCTGCTGATTATTTTCGAATTGGATTAAAGGGTGGTGTGAATTTATCTTCGGTTAAAGTAGCCAGCTTGAGTGCTAATTTAGAAAATAAAACGGGCTACCAAGTAGGTGCGCTTGCGCGTATTGGCCGTACTATTTTTATTCAACCGGAGGTGTATTTTGCTGCGAAGGAAGTGAATGTAGATGTGTTAAATTCCTTGACTACGAATCAAGGTGTTGTTGGTTTTTCTCAAAAATCTTTAGATGTTCCGGTATTGCTAGGAGTTAAATTAGGTCCTCTTCGTGTATTAGCGGGTCCTGTGGCTACTTATGCCATCAGCGCGTCGACTAATCCTGATGCTGCGGTTAAATCGTATTTTTCAGGAACCACTCAAGATGTGATTAATCGTTCTAGCTTTTCTTATCAGGCGGGTGTAGGTGTAGATATCTTGAATTTATCATTGGATCTTCGTTACGAAGGGGCCATGTCTGAATTGAAGAATACCATTGCCGTACCTAGCGGATTTAATTATTCCCAAAAACCAAGTTATTTCCAGGCAACCCTAGGTTTCCGCATTTTATAATTACCCTCATGAATGAACAAATAAAAGCTCTTCAGGCTGAAATTGACGCTTTTGTCATTTCGAATGAAGGTGAATTAGAATCTTTTCGTAATCAATTTGTCGGTCGCAAAAGTCGTTTGGCGTCGCTTTTTGATGAGTTAAAAAATGTACCTGCAGAGAATCGCCGCGAGGTGGGGCAAGCCTTAAATGGATTAAAGAATTCAGCGGAAACGAAGTTTACTGAAGCGCAAGAAGCTTTTGCGGGTAATGCGGCTGATTTTGAGGTGCCTTCTGATTTAACTTTATACAATCCGATTTCTCAGGGTAGTTTACACCCATTGACGAAAGTGAGAGCGCGCATTTTAGAGATATTTAATCGCATGGGTTTCTCGGTTTCAGATGGACCAGAGATCGAAACTGATTTCTATAATTTTACTGCTTTAAACTTTCCAGCGAATCACCCGGCAAGGGAGATGCAGGATACTTTTTTTATTGAAAAAGGAGCTGGAGAGATTCAGGATGACGTTTTATTACGTACACATACGTCTAACGTTCAGATTCGATTAATGCAACACCAAAAGCCACCGATTCGCTCGGTGATGCCTGGTCGTGTATACCGTAATGAAGCGATTTCTGCGCGTGCACATTGCCTTTTCCATCAAGTGGAGGGGCTTTATGTGGATGAGCAAGTGAGCTTTAAGGATTTAAAAGACACCTTGTATCATTTTGCCAAAGAGATGTTTGGTAAGGATACGAAAGTACGTTTCCGTCCCTCTTATTTCCCCTTCACAGAGCCTAGCGCTGAAATGGACATCACCTGTCTTTTATGCAAAGGCGATGGTTGTAATGTCTGCAAAGGAGCCGGTTGGGTAGAGATTGCTGGGGCAGGCATGGTAGATCCAAATGTCTTAGAAAATGTGGGAATTGATTCGACGAAGTACAATGGCTTTGCTTTTGGAATGGGAATCGAGCGTATCACCATGTTAAAATACCAAATCAAGGACTTACGTCTATTCACCGAGAATGACGTTCGTTTCTTAAAACAGTTTAATTAATCTGACCTATGTGGAGTTTTCAAAAAGTAAATAATTGGACGGGTTGGGGAGTTTTCTTCATCGCGTTGTTGACATATACCTTGACGGTGGAGCCTACAGCCTCTTTTTGGGACTGTGGCGAGTTCATCGCGTGTGCCTATAAATTGCAAGTACCTCACCCTCCAGGAGCGCCCTTATTCCTTTTATTAGGTCGCATGTTCTCCCTTTTAGCCTTAGGCGATGTGACCAAAGTGGCTTATTGGGTAAATATGATGTCCGTGGTAAGTAGTGCGCTGACCATTTTATTCTTGCATTGGACTATTGTGATGATCGGTCGTAAGATGATTAAGAAGTCGTTTGAAGATTTGAATGCAAATGAGCGTTTTGGATTATTGGCTTCCGGTGTGGTGGGATCTTTGATTTATACATTCTCTGATACGTTTTGGTTCTCTGCTGTCGAAGCGGAGGTATATGCGATGTCCTCTTTCTTTACAGCAATCGTGGTTTGGGCTGCGTTTAAATGGGAGCAGGTGGAAGATAGAGCCGCCTCGAATCGTTGGATCTTGTTCATTGCTTATTTAGTAGGATTATCTATCGGTGTCCACTTATTGAACTTAGTGACCCTTCCTGCTTTAGGCTTATTATATTATTTCAAACGTTATGACAAGCCTACGTTAACCGGAGGTGTTATTTCGATTTTTGTGGCCCTATTTATTTTAGGTATCATCAATGCTGGGATTATCCCAGGTTTACCTAGTATCGCTTTCGGTTTTGAATTGACTTTCGTGAATACCTTAGGCTTCTCTTACGGTACAGGAGCGATTGTTTTCTTGATCCTTTTAATTTCTGCGGTTGTTTTTGGCATTCGTTATTCGTATGCGAAAGGTAAAGAGGTGCTGAATGTGGCGCTATTCTCTTTTGTCTTCTTATTAATTGGATATTCCACTTATACGGTTGCTTTAGTGCGTTCTGGCTATAATACGCCTATTAATGAGAATGACCCGAGCAATATCTTGAACTTCTTAAAGTACTTGAAACGTGAGCAATATGGCGAGCGCTCCTTGATTTATGGCCCTGTTTACACGGCAGAAGTGACGGGTTATAAAGAAGGAGCTGAGACGCCTATTTATAAGATGAAAGACGGGAAATATGTCGAATACACGAAGAAACCGGTGTATGAATACGATAAGTCCCAAATGATGTTATTACCTCGTGTGTATTCGAATCAGGCTAATCACGTGAAGTTGTATCAAGAAATGCTAGGTATTCCTGCGGGTGAAAAACCAAGCTTTGGGAAGAACTTGGAGTTCTTGTTTACCCATCAATTAGGCCACATGTACATGCGTTACTTGCTGTGGAATTTTGTGGGTCGTGAAAGCGATTTCCAAGATGCTTGGGCCATCAATACCTTCGAGGATTCATCGAAATTGCCTGATATTCTTCGCAATAATAAGGCGAGAAATAATTACTATTTCTTACCGATTATTTTCGTGCTATTAGGCTTCTTCTACATGCTTCGTAAGAATGATAAGGATCTTTTGGTAACGATTTTAATGTTTGTCTTAACCGGGGTAGCCTTGACGGTTTACCTAAATTCGCCGCCTACAGAACCTCGTGAGCGTGATTATATCTTCGTTGGATCGTTCTATTTTATGTCGATTTGGGCAGGTTTTGCAGTGATGCAGATTTTAGAATTTATTCAGAAGTTTGTGAAAGCAGATAAGGCCAAATGGGTGATTGTCGCTGTATTAGGCTTAACAGCTCCTGCGATTTTAGCACAACAAAACTGGGATGATCATGATCGTAGTGGTCGTGTGCACCAGATTGATTTTGCCAAAAACCTCCTTAACTCATGCGCTCCTAACGCAATTCTATTTACGGGAGGGGATAATGATACGTTCCCGCTTTGGTATATACAAGAAGTAGAAGGTTTCAGAACGGACGTTCGTGTATGTAATTTGTCCCTTTTAGGTACAGACTGGTACATTGATCAGATGAAGCGCAAGACGTATGAATCTCAACCATTGCCGATTCTTTTATCGAAGGATCAATTAATGGAAGGGGTAAATGACCAGATTTTATTTAATCCTAAAGAAGGTTTAAACGCGATGTCTTTACCAGATTATTTGGACTTATTACATAAAGACAGCCCATCTATCCAGGAGCAAACGCAATTAGGCGAAACAATCAATACCTTACCTACAGACTCGGTGGTGATTCCTGTCGATATCGCAGCTGTAGCTAAATCAAATTGGTTCCCTAAACAATTTGTGCCATATATGTCCCCAGTCTTAGGTTGGAAATTGCCATCGCACAATATCTACAAAGGGGAATTGATTCAATTAGAGATCATCTCTAATAACGCGATGTCTGGTTGGAAACGTCCGATCTATTTCGCGTCGACTTTACCGAATGACCAGTATTTAGGTCTAAAGGAATCGATGCAATTAGAAGGATATGCGTATCGTTTAATGCCATTCAAAATCCCTGGTGCAAACGATGGCTATGTAAACACCCAAATCATGTCTGATAACATTTTGAAAAAGATGTATTGGAAAGGATTAGATAACGATAAAATCTACTACCATGGTGATTTCTATTTAGGAATCCCATCGGTAACTGCTCGCTTAAGTGTGTATCGTTTAGCTGATCAATTAGTACGCGAAGGAAGTCTAGCACAAGCGAAAAAGGTCTTAGATTATTTAGACCAAAAAATGCCAGACAAAGTAATTCCTTACGATCAATTCTCAGCTTCTATGGTAGAATTGTATATCGCAGTGGGTGATTCAAAAGCCGCTCTTAAAATGGCTTCAAGAATTGTAAACCGTGATGATCAATTATTGGACTATTACTTAGATGGTCGCTACGGTGCTCACGAGCGTGATGTACAAATCGCGATCTATGAAATGAACCTAGCTATTTCTGCATTAAAGGCTTCGAAGGTGAACCCGGCTAAATACCAGGAGCTAGAGGCGAAGTTTAATAAGCAGATGAGTCATCTACAATAAATTTCAAAGTCCAAAGTTCAAAGATCAAAGTTGGAATAAAAAAAGCGGCACGTGCCGCTTTTTTTATGTTTTGTACTGATATTTTGTCTCTGAACTTTGCTCTTTGAACTTTGTAATTTGTGATATGTTTTCATAAAAAGCGAAGCTTTTTATGAAAACATATCCCTCACCTTATGAAAGAATCCTTTCTCCGATTTCCCCGGTTGTGGGGCGAAGTTAGGAGAGGAGCGAAGCTTTTCTAAAAGCTCGGTTTCTTCTTTAGTGACTTGTTTAGGCGTCCAGATATTCACGTGAACTAATTGATCTCCGATGGAATAGCCATTCAGTTCTTTGATTCCTTTACCTTTCAAGCGTAGAATCTTTCCGCTTTGAGTTCCAGCCTCTAAGGTAATCTTTGCTTTACCACCGATGGTAGGCACTTCTACGGATGTTCCTAAGGCTGCATCCACGAAGTTAACGTACAAGTCAAAAATGACGTTGTTTCCATCGCGGTGTAATAGATCATGTGCTTCTTCTTCAATCACGATTAATAGATCACCAGCCACACCACCACGAGGAGGTACGTTACCTTTACCAGTCATCGATAATTGCATGTCGTTTGAAACTCCTGCTGGAATTTTGATTGGGATGATTTCTTCTTCTAGAACGCGTCCTTCCCCGAAGCAATCGCCACATTTAGCACCCACCGTTTTACCTTCTCCATTACAGTGAGGGCAAGTAGAAGATGTGACCATTTGGCCTAACATGGTTTGTTGTACTTGACGTACTTGACCTGAACCTTGGCAAGTGCCGCATGATTTTAGGTCTGTGCCGTTTTTAGAGCCATTTCCGGAGCATGATTTACAAGCTACGTGGCGTTTTACTTTGATTTTCTTTTCTACCCCGTTCGCGATCTCCTCTAAGTTTAATTTCAACTTGATGCGTAGATCGGTTCCTTTGCGTTGGCGTCTTCCACCACCGCGGCCTTGATTGAAAAAACTGCCGAAGGGACTATCGTCTCCACCACCGAATATATCTCCGAATTGCGAGAAGATGTCTTCCATGTTCATTCCGCCACCGCCAAAACCGCCGCCAGCAGCTCCACCCATTCCAGCATGACCGAAACGGTCGTATTGTGCCTTCTTTTGGGAGTTGCTTAAGACCTCATAGGCCTCAGCAGCTTCTTTGAATTTCTCTTCTGCCTCTTTGTTATCGGGGTTTTTATCTGGATGGTATTTGACCGCCATTTTGCGGTATGCCTTCTTGATTTCATCCTCCGATGCGGATTTAGAAACACCTAATATCTCGTAATAATCTCTTTTTGACGCCATTATTTATTAATTTCCGACCACCACTTTCGCGAAGCGGATGACTTTTTCATGTAATTTATATCCTTTTTCAACTACCTCTACCACTTTACCTTTTTCTTCCTCGCTAGGTGCGGGGAATTGCGTGATGCAGTCGTGGATTTCGGCATCGAATACTTCTCCTTTTGCGGGTAGTTCTTTCAAGCCTTGGGATTGAAGAATGTTTCCGATTTTAGTGAAGATTAATTGAGTGCCTTCTGATATTTCTCCTTCTGGAGCATTAGCTAATGCACGCTCATAGTCATCGATGACAGGTAATAAGTCAACGATTACACGTTCTGATGCGGTTTGGATAAGCTCTATTTTCTCTTTTGCCGTACGTTTACGGAAGTTTTCGAAGTCTGAATACAAGCGAAGGTATTTCTCCTTCATTTCCGCTAATTCGTCCACAGGAGCTGTCTCCTCTGTCTCAGGGCTTGTTTCTTCTTGGTTTTGAATGATTTCTTCCTCAGGCGTTTGTTCGTTTTCTTTCTTTTTCATACTATAAAATTACGATTGCGAAATCCTTGATACAAATTCAATACCAAAAACAATTTTCTGACACTTTGGCATAAATGAAACGCCCTTTGTAATTTTAGGCAAATGTCAATAAGTCCCGCTCAAATTTCACAGCACATTAAGGAAAAAGCCCAGCAATTCGGTTTTGCTTTTTGTGGTATTTCGGAGGCGGGATTTCTAGAAGAAGAAGCTCCTCGACTAGAGGCTTGGTTGAATTCGAATCAACACGGCGAAATGGCCTATATGGCGAATCATTTCGATAAAAGATTAGATCCGAGAAAGCTTGTTGATGGTTGTCAAACCGTCGTTTCGCTGGTCTATAATTACTTTCCTTCAGAAGAAATTCAGGCAAATCCCTTCAAGATTTCGAAGTATGCCTACGGCGAAGATTACCACCGGGTCATCAAAGACAAGATGCAGATGCTGTGGGATTCACTTCAAGAGGGGGTAGGCGAATTTTCGGGTCGGATGTTTGTGGATTCTGCGCCGGTTTTAGAAAAGGCCTGGGCAAAGAAATCAGGATTAGGTTGGATAGGGAAAAATGCGAATTTGATTATTCCGAAAAAAGGGAGTTTCTATTTCTTAGCGGAACTTTTAATTGATTTGAAAGCGGCTCCGGATGGCCCCATCAAGGATTTTTGTGGTACCTGTACCCGCTGTATTGATGCTTGTCCGACGGAGGCGATTACTCCTTATGTGGTGGATGGGAGCAAGTGTATTTCCTATTTTACGATTGAGTTAAAAGACCAAATGCCGGCAAATCTGACTGGTGATTTCGAAAATTGGATTTTCGGCTGTGATATTTGCCAAGATGTATGTCCTTGGAATCGTTTTTCGAAGCCGCACGCTGAACCTAGATTTGAGACGAATTTACAGGAAGTGGATTGGGAAGGACTTTCAGAGGAAGTTTTTCAAACGCTTTTCCATTATTCTGCCATAAAACGTACGAAATTGAAAGGTATTCAGCGAAATATCGAATTTGTGAGTCGTCCTAAACTAAGTTGATCATTTTGATTACTATTTCAAAATATCAGAAAGCTGATATTCTTCGCTCTTTTTTTCTTCCACCATTGTTTTTTACAAAAAAAATCTAATTTTGACCATTGGTTGTAGTCAAGGTTTGAATTGAATACCCACTTATACTACTTTGTATTATTGAAATTTTTCTGTTTTAATAATCCTGTTCTCCCCCTTCATAATTTGTTTTAATCATCCTTCATCGGGATGATTATCACCCATCTTGCTTTTTAGCCTCACTAAAATCGAGATAAAAACATCTTGTATTATGGAAAACAAAGTACCCATTTTCGCCATCACTTTAAGGGAATTTCGAATTATTCACTTGGCCAAAGAAGGTCTTTACAAACTTTTACTCTGCCTACTCTTTCTGTTAGTTTTAAACTCGTGCAGTAAGGAGGTTACATTAGATGAAGTTATGCCTTCTTCCGTTGAGACCACTTCCGGATTAAAAGAATGGTCAACGAAAAATGATAAATTGAATCAGGCTAATTTGATTGATTGGGAATATTCCATTCCGATTACCTTATCTGATAGCATTAAAGGATATGCTGCTCCTGTTAAGACAGCATCAGGATACAAGGAGTTTATTACCTTTGAGCTAGGAGGGAAAAGACATGGTTGGTTTAAAACTTACAATCGTCTAAATGAAACCGACATGGAAATCGTGATTCAGACGGTTGATGGTAAAACGTTAAGATCTGGATTTGTCCGAAAGAAAAGTGCTTCAGCTCCGAAAGGTAAATCAGTAACTATGGGTGAAATGAATTTGGAAGAAGGGGTAATTGAACAGGAATATATACTGGATTGGTTCACTGTTACTGCTCCTAGGTTAAATTCGGGTGGAGGATTTTATAATGGTAATTCTAGGTTTGATATGAATATATTTAATTATTATTTGCGAGCAGGGTTATCTGATGCAGGAAATTATGGCGGGGGTGGCGGCTCATCTGCATATGACACAAAAATGTCTTTCTTTGATTATAATTACTCAAAAATAACAAATAATTTAACTGACCCTTGTTTGAATCAAGTTTTTAGTGAATTACTAAATAAGAATGTTTATGGGGAAATAAATGAAATTATATCTAAATTCAACAGTTCTCTAGGTGGCAGTGGGTTTAGTTTTAAAATTCAAGAAATGTCAATTATGGAGGAAAGTATATATCCAACATATTTTGGAGCATTTGAAAAGGGAACTATAAAAATAAATCGATCGCTTTTGAAAAATTCTTCAAAAGAAGGAATTGCAAAGACGATTGTGCACGAAATTTTACACGCCTATATAAAAAAAGATATATTAATTGTAAATGATCATGAAGTAATGATTCGAGATTATGTTTTACCCATAGCTGAATTTTTAGTTGGTATGTATAATATTCCATTGGAAGATGGAATATTGCTTTCTCTATCTGGTTTGCAGGAAACATCATATTATGATACTATATTATCAAAAATGAAAATTACTAATAATGATGTTTCGATTGTAAGAAAACTATACACTGAAAATTTGAATTATGGAAAACACTGCTTTTAAAAGATTGCTTTTATGCATTCTAATTATCCTAGTATTTGAACAATCGTACGCTCAAAGTATTGTTGAACCTAAACCATTCTCCTTTAATTTAATAAAGGAAACAAGTTTATCAGAAGAATATAAGCTAATTAGTTTTATTAATAATTATGAACTGAGTTATTTAAAAATGGAAAATGACAAACCGTCTTTTAATATTTTTCTCTTCAAGGTTAATGGTAATGGAAAAATCTCAGATATTTATCACTTGGGTGAAATGAGAAAAACATCATCAGATGCAATTAAATCAAGAATAATTAAAACAGAACCTTTTTGGACATTACCAAAAGATGTAAAAGAATATAAGTGGGTTGCAATTCCCTATTTTTATGGTGATTATAAATTGTCAGACCCTCTGGATAATAGTAAAATGTTCCTTTCTGGATTAAAATATTTTGAAAAGGTTTCAGAGATACTAGGATCAGATACTAAAAATTTATTTTTAACACCCCCCTTGGGAATGGGTATTTTAAATAAAGAGTAGATGATTATTCATCTTGCCTTCAAGTTAGGGCTACAACCTCAATTCTTATGATTAGTGAACTTGGACATGTTGTGTTAATACGCGCCTTTAAAAGTTTGATCAATAGGACAATGGAAGAAAATTTCATGTGATTTAGAACACCCAACAAAAAAAAGAGGCCGTGAATCCACGGCCCTTTTCAAGCAAAATAAAACCCTAAAGTGATAATCGTATAAGTAAGCTGGGTTCGATGACCTCCGCTGTCTTTTTATTGTTGAGGATCATTTCGGCTGCTTTTTGGCCTAACTTCTCCGGGTGAGTACTCACGACTGTGATTCCTCCGGCAATGATTTCTTTAAATGGATGGTCATTCAGTGATATGATTCCCACATCTTTTCCTAAAGTCCACTTCTTTTTCTCCGCGTATTTGATAGCCTGGAAAAGATCGGTGTCTGACAAGGTGAAGTAAACCTCATTTTGTCTGTAATCGTCCTCTTCTAGGCCATCTAATACTTGGAACTTCAATGAATTCGCTTCGCAGAATTCACTGCACGCATTGATTAATTCAGGATCGAAGTATTCATCTTCGCTCAAAACTAAATTAAGACTGCGGTACTTATTAAACAGGTTTAGTTGGGTATTAAAAATCTTTTTTAGCGAGGGATTCGGTGGGCAAATCAGACTGGAATGACGGATGGTTCCGAAGTTTTGGTCCAATAAAATCAAACGATCCCCTGCTATTTTTTGTAAAATCTTCACTGTTTCTTCATCCTCGTCAATTAAATGAGGCTGAATCAGGTAATAATGGTAATTCCCAAGTTGCTGCCCGATGATTTCTTTGAATTCACGCGGCTTGTACTGGTAGGTATAAATATCGACCATCACGTTCTTGCCGAAATGATCTAAAAAGGCATTGTACAAGGTTTGGTTCGTTTCTGTCATTCGACCGATCAGAAAAAGAACTTTGGTCTTTACTTTTAGACTAGATTCTGAGATGAAATACCCTTTTCGGAAAATGGACGTGATCGCTCCCATTTTATGCAATTCGGTATAGGCTCTTTCCACGGTATCCCGAGAAAGGTAGCATTCTTCCGACGCTTCGTTAATGGACGGCAATCGCTCGCCAGGTTTTAATTCCCCCATCTCAATATCCTGCAAAAGTGAATTCACTAATTGCTGGTATTTAGGAAGTTTGTTTCCTGAATTCTTTACGTTAAATGAAACAAATGTTTTATTCATATCGAAGAAAAATTCTTGGTTCAAAATTACAGGGGTGGCATTGTTTAGCATAGGACGAATCTTACAAATACGAGGACAATTCTTGCAATTAGGTATTTCAGGACAAATCCGTCCAATTTCCTGGTATTATTCCCTAATTTTAAAGTTCGAATGAAAAAGGCCCTTATCGGTTTCATGTTATTGCTTTCTTTGGGTGCAACTGCTCAAAAGCAGACGCGCTATGAGCGTCTTAGCACAGCCTCTGGACTTTCTCAAAGTTCGGTTTATAAGATCATTCAAGATAAAAAAGGTTTTTTGTGGTTCGCCACGGGCGATGGTTTGAATCGCTATGATGGCCATAATTTTAAGATCTATCGAAATGATCCGAGCGATCCCAAAACCCTAAGTGGAAGTGAAATTTTTACAGTAGCGGAGGATGATTTAGGGAATTTATGGGTAGGAACCCGTAATTCTGGTTTAAACAAAATTGAACTTTCCACTGGGAAAATCACCCGGTTTTCGAAAGGACCTACAGGTCAAGATTTGTCCAATGCGAATATTCCGAGTATACTAAATCTAGGGAAGGGGAAGATGGGTGTGGCTGTTTTGGGTCTAGGATATCTAGTGTATGATATTCGAACGAATCAGGTTAGCCCTGCGGAATCAGAGTGGAAGAATCCTTTTGTAAAAGAGGTAGTTCGTCTATTTAAACACTCCTCTGGTACGGTTTGGATGGGAACGCGAACCGGTTATTTACTATCACAGTTAAACGCGCATAGCTTTATTCCTTATCAATTCGGGGCAAATACCTATCGGGTGAGAGCCTTATTTGAAACGAATAATGGAGATATTTTAGTAGGTACAGATGGCCGCGGAATTTACCGTTTTACGCCTAAAACGCAGCAATTCAAAGTCGTTTTCTACCAGTCCTCCGATCCCTTATCTCGCCAAAACATTGTGACTTCTTTAGCCAAAGATGCCTTGCAAAATTTGTGGATAGGCACAGATAATGGAGTATATAAGTTAAATGGGGAAGATTTTAAGAACTATTCGAATATCCCGTCGAATCCGGATCCAGAATTAGGCTTGTCTTCTAATTCCATCATGAGTCTATTTACGGATGCGAATCAAAATACTTGGGTAGGAACTTGGGAGGCTGGATTGAATATTTCCTTTTTTCAAAAACCCCGATTCTCGGTACTACGCTATAAACCTAATACGCTTCAGGGTCTGTTAAGTAATAAAGTCAGCACCTTATTAGCCGATGGGGATAAAGGTGTCTGGGTCGGAAGTAACGTGGGCTTGTCCTATTTTAATCATAAATCGGGTCAGGTAACGCATTACTTGAAGAGTGCCACCACGAATAAATTAAACTCAACAGAAACCTATGATGTTAATTTTATTCAGCCTTCTGGCGATGGAGGAGTGTGGGTTGGACTTTGGGGTAAAGGAATCAATCTGTTCACGAAAGAACATCAATTAAAAGATTTTCCATTCAAACCAGGTGCGCGGGAAGCAAATTTTAATACGATGGCGGTATTTCAATCCGAGTTCTTGCTGGGAACGGCAGGGATGGGTATCGTATCTTTTAACCCGGTTACCAAGCAATACCGGATTCCTTTTCAGGAATTAGGCAAGTCTACCTTTTTGAATAAGTCAATTGCTGCTATCAACGTGTTGAATGGGACGGAGATTTGGATAGGTACGGTAGGTTTCGGTTTATATGTTTTTGATATCTCCACGCACAAGATTCGCCATTATGTGAAATCCGCTGAATCAGGTGCTTTGAGTTATAACCACGTGAACAAAATCTACCAAGATCGCAAAAATAGGATCTGGGTGATGACGCAGGGGGGAGGATTGAATCAATACATGGGACCGGATAAGGGTTTCAAAGTGTATACGGTGAATGATGGATTAGGAAGTAATTCATTGCGAGGATTGGTCGAAGATGCGAAAGGGGATTTGTGGTTTTCGACGAATGGGGGTATTTCTAAGATGGATGCCAAAACCTTGAAATTCGTCAACTTCGAAGAAGCAGATGGTCTGCAGGGGAAAGAATTTATGACGAGTGCGGCGGCAAAAAATAGCCAAAATTGGCTTTTTTTCGGAGGTGTGAATGGTTTGAATTACCTGAAGTCAGATAGTCTTCGCATGCGACTAGATGTCCCGCCAGTCTATTTTACGAAATTAAAAATCTTTAATAAAGAGGTGGAAGCGGGTCAGGAGAACTCTCCACTGACAGAGGATATTTCCTCCACGAAACACTTGATCTTGCAACCAGACCAAACGGTCTTCAGTTTGGATTTTGTGGCACTGGAATACCAAAGGCCAAAAAACAACCGCTACGCTTACTATTTAGAGGGCTTTGAAAAGGAGTGGAATTTAGTTGGGACTCAGCGCACGGTTACTTACACGAATTTAAGTCCAGGGGATTATGTGTTTAAGGTGAAGGCAAGTAATTCGGATGGAGTTTGGGCGGAGAAGCCTTATGAACTTCTTATAACCGTTTTGCCCCCTTGGTATAAAACCTGGTGGGCTTATATTTTGTATTTAGTAGCTCTAGGGGCACTTATTTACGGCTTTATTCGCGAGGTTCGCGTCCGAGAAGCTTTCCGAACCGATATACGTTTGAAAGAAATTGAGAAGGAACGCATTCAGGAATTAGAGCAAGTGAAGACGCATTTTTTCACGAATATCTCGCACGAATTGCGTACGCCTTTAACATTAATTACCAGTCCTTTAGAGAAGTATTTTATCTCGAATGCGAGCTTGAATAAAGATCAGAAAACGAAGATTAATTCGATTTACCAAAACGCTCAAAAACTCCTCCGTTTAATAAATCAATTACTTGATTTATCAAAAATCGAGTCTGGTCATGTGGAGCCTGTGGTGGAGAAGCATGATCTGGTGAAACAATTGAATTCCATTAAACAGAGTTTTGATGCGTATGCGCAACAAAAGCAAATCAAATTAAAGTGGGAGTCTCCGCTTGATTCGCTTTTTGTCTATTACGATGCAGATATCATTGAAAAATGTGTAACGAATTTATTGTCCAATGCCTTCAAATTTACTCCAGAGGATGGAATCATTGGTATACGTTTGGAACTGCATAAAACCTTTCAGGACGCGCAGGAGACTATTTCAAAAGTATCCATTCAGGTGATGGATACCGGTAAAGGAATTAGTGAGGAGCATATTCAGCATATTTTTGACCGATTCTATCAGATTCCGGAGAAGGTGGATCGGATGGGAACGGGAGTAGGTCTTTCTTTGTGTAAGGAATTGATCGAAGTACACCGCGGAACGATTGATGTGCAAAGTGATCTGGGAGCCGGCTCCGTCTTTAAAATTTATTTTCCGGTGACTCGGGAGGCTTTTGAACCTAGCTGGGTGAGGGCTGGAAGTCTTCCAGCAGTCAAAGAGTCGATAGGTCAAGAAGTCGTGACGATACAACAAGAGAAACAAATTCTTTTAATCGTCGAGGATCATGAGGAAATGCGGGCATTTATCCGGGAAATTTTCGAAAAATCATTCCAAGTAATTGAGGCAGATAGAGGAGAAAAAGGGATGGAAATGGCTCTCAAATATCTGCCTGACATGGTGATTACCGATTGGATGATGCCGGGAATGTCGGGTGTAAGTCTGTGTAAAGAGATTCGCAAGAATTCAAAAACGAGTCACATACCTGTCGTGATTTTGACTTCGAAAAGTTCTCAAGAGAGTCAAATCGAGGGAATGCAATCCGGTGCGGATGATTTTATCTCCAAACCTTTTCATGCAGATATCTTAGAATTACGTGTTGCTAAATTATTAGAGGCGAAAGAGCGCATGCGAAAGAGTTGGCAGGATTCGGTGATGAACCAAGATCTACAACAATCCCCTGTCTTTGAAGATGAATTCTTATCTAAGGCCACCCAGGTGGTGATTGAGCATCTAGATGAGGCCGATTTTGATGTAGAGCATTTAGAGCAGGCTTTAGATATGAGCAAGATGCAGCTCTACCGTAAATTGAAAATGTTAACTTCGCTGGCTGGAAATGAGTTTATTCGATCGATTCGCTTACAGCAGGCTAGAATATTATTAGAAAAAGGTTCCTTAAACGTATCAGAAGTAGCCTACCAAGTAGGATTTAATGATCCGGCCTATTTTACCCGTGCCTTTAAAAAACAATACGGATTCGCTCCTAAAACATTCATTTCAAAAAAATAATATGCGCAAATTATCTCTCGTTCTTGTCTGTGGTTTCTTGGTTTCTTGGGGCTTTTTAGCTCACAAAACCCTTCAACAGATCGCTATTTATCCTTTACCATCAGATTTAGGTTTGTTTTTTTATGCAAACCAGGATTACATCGTGCAACAGTCGATTCGTCCTGATGTCCGTCGTAAAGACGATAAAACAGAGGATTCGAAGCATTATTTGGATATGGATGCGGCAGTTTTTGGCCCCAATTACCGGACGGATATCCCTCACGATTTTAAACAAGCCGTGACGAAATATAGCTTTGATAGTTTACGCAAGGAGGGATTGGTGCCTTGGGAAGTGAATCGAGTGTATGGTCGATTAGTCCATGCCTTCAAAAATGAACTGCGCGATTCGGTCTTATTCTACGCAGCAGATTTAGGTCATTACGTTTCTGATGCGCACGTTCCTTTGCACACGACGAAAAATCACGACGGTCAGTTAACGAATCAGAAAGGCATGCACGTTTTGTGGGAGAGCCTAGTTCCGGAAGCACAATTAAAAAATTATGCCTTATATCAGCCGCAGGCGGCTACTTATATTGCGAAACCTCAGGATTTTATTTTTCAGATTTTGTTAGAATCACATGCGATGCTTCCTGAAATGTTCGCTTCTGAAACAGAAGTGCGTAAGACTTTAGGAGAGGACAAGTCTTTTAAAATGGTGGAGCGCTATGGTAAGGTACAGCGTTATTATACTGATGAGTTTATTCAAGCCTTTGGTGATAAAATGGGAGCTTCCATTCCGAATCGCATGATTCAATCTTCACAGCGTGTGGCTTCTTTTTGGTATTCAGCCTGGAAGGATGCGGGTTCACCAGTATGGGTGACCAAAGATATTTCGGCGGAAAAGAAGGCGGCTTTCGAAGCAGAAAAGGCCCAATGGAAGTCGAATACGTTAATCTCTACCGGTAAATTGATTTCCTTACACAAGTAGATGCAGCAAATTTTAGTCCTTTCTGATACTCATAGTTATTTAGATCCGCGCTTGATTCCGCACGTGGAAGCCTGTGACCAGATTTGGCATGGGGGTGACTGGGGTTCTGTGGCAGTGGCGGATACGTTGATGGGTTTTGGGAAGCCGGTGTATGGGGTTTATGGAAATATTGATGACCGGACGATTCGGAATATGTTTCCCAAAATCGCTCGATTCACTTGTGAGCAAGTAACAGTAGCCATGACGCATATTGCGGGCGCGCCCTCTTCTTATAAGCCAGATGCATTAGAAACGTTTGCGATGGGTCTTCCTGATATTTTTGTCTGTGGACATTCCCATATTTTGCAGGTGAAAAGGGATCAAAATCGCAATCAGATGTTGTTTCTAAACCCAGGGGCTGCTGGTCAACATGGTTTTCACCAAGAGCAAACCGCCCTGCAATTCAAGATTGATGGGAAACGTATCTATGATATGGAGCTGATTCAAATGCCCCGAATTCACACGAAGATTAAGTAGTTTGGAAAGATTGGACGTTTTCGAAGACGCTGCCTTTCTGGTAGGACTTTAAAATCCAACCACCACCTACGACATCATCTCCCTCATAGAATACGGCTGCTTGACCAGGTGCGATTCCAGAAACATCGAAAGCGAAATCGACTTTGATTCGGTCGCCCACTTGTTCGATATGACCCGCCGTTCCGGCATCTTTATAACGCACTTTTGTGATGGTTTCTATTCCCTCCGCAGGAATGGAAGCGTATTTTTGTAGATTTAATTGACCCACCCACATACCAGTGCGGTTCAAATCTTCCACTTTACCAATCACCACTTCATTGGATTCTTTGCGAATCTCAATAACGAAGGCTGGATAGCCGAAAGCCTTTCCTAAGCCCTTTCTTTGGCCAACAGTATAAAAGGGATATCCTTCGTGTTTTCCGATAATTTTACCCTCTGTGTCAATGAAATTACCGCCTTTTACTTGCTCCTCTAACTCAGGAACGCGTCTTTTTAAGAATCCACGGTAATCATTGTCTGGCACGAAACAGATCTCATAACTCTCCGATTTATTGACTAAATCGACGAATCCACGCTCTGTCGCCATTTCTCTAATACGCGCTTTTGTTAAATGTCCTAAGGGTAAAATCGTCCGCGCAAGGCTCTCTTGCGAAACGCCCCAAAGCACATAGGACTGATCTTTTAGAACATCTACACCTTTGGAAATAATATGACGGCCATTCTCCTTACGGATCTGAGCATAGTGTCCAGTTGCGATAAATTCACAGCCTAATTGATCCGCACGGCGCAATAAGGCATCCCATTTAATGTGCGTGTTGCACATCACGCAGGGATTAGGCGTGCGGCCTTCGATGTATTCATTCGTGAAGTAATCGATGACAGAATCACCAAATTCTTCTCTGATATCTAAAATATAGTGGGGGAAACCAAGGGAAACAGCGATATGTCTCGCATCATTGATTGAATCCAAGGAGCAGCAACCTGTCTCCTTTTTATCGCCACCAGAGCTCGCGTAATCCCATGTTTTCATGGTCATACCGATAACCTCATATCCTTGTTCGTGTAATAAAACAGCTGCGACCGAGCTGTCGATTCCGCCGCTCATAGCGACTAAGACGCGTCCTTTTTTTTCCATATTTGCTGCTCAGGTTCAATGCCTGACGAAATTATGCTGCAAGTTACGGCTTATCTTTGTAAATACGTGCACAAAGCGTATTTTTGCTCTAGTATACAAAAGCCGTCTATGTTAAAAACAAAAGTCAAAGTTAGTTCGATTGAAAATCTATCCGATGCGCGGTATTGTGCAGGTATGGGAGTGGAGTGGTTAGGTTTTCCGTTAGCGATGCCTTTGGAAAAATTTGCTGAGATCAGAAACTGGTTAGCGGGAGTTCAAATCGTAGGCGAGGCTTCAGGATTGAAGCCAGAGGAAATTAAGGAATTAGTTGCGTCACATCAACCAGATGCGATTGAGATCGATTCGAAAGTGAATTTGGTGTTGATACAAGATATCGATTTGCCCAAAATTCTGCGCGCAAATATCGATACGGATAATTTACCGGCTTTATTTGCGTCTGCGGCGCCTTATGTTTCTCATTTTTTGTTAACTGGGGATAGCCCTGAATCGTTGCAAGGGATGGAATCATCGATTGAAATTTGGGCGGCACAATATCCGATTATACTAGGTTTAGAGGTTCCAGAGGAAGATTTAGAAGAGTGGGTTGACCAAACTTCCATTCAAGGAATTGGTTTAATGGCAGGAAAAGAAGACCGTCCCGGTTTTCGAGATTTTTCTGATTTAATGAGTATCTTGGAAAAATTAGAAATTGACTAATATGCTAGCAAACATAAAAGCTAAATATACGCTGGCGAAAGCCTTGGTTCGATCGAAGCTTCAGGCTTTTGGCATGTTCCTGCTTGGCTTGCTGAAAAAGTTACTAGGAGAGCGTTTGTATAGCATTGTTATCGGCTATTCGGTCATGGGACAGGTATTTGTTCAAACCCAAGGTCGCAAAATTCAAGCCTATTACGATTCTAAAGTCGATAAGACCACGCCTTATTATAAGCCCATCGTAAAGGGCTATAAAATCTTCGCTAAATCAGCTCTTTTTGTGTTGATCTACCTCTTAGTCATTGAGACCAATTTCTTCTTTTTAACAGGAGAAATGCCTAGCGTAGATGATCTTCAGAATCCAAAATTGTCTCAGGCATCAGAGATTTATTCTGCGGATGGCGTGCTTTTAGGTAAGTTTTTTGCTGAAAACAGAACGCCGATTCGCGATTATAATCAAATTTCACCCTATTTAGTGAAGGCTTTAGTGGCGACGGAAGATGCGCGTTTTTATGAGCATACGGGGATTGATTTTCAAGCCTGGGCTGGGGTTTTAGTGGGGATCGTAAAGGGGGGTGATCGTGGAGGTGGAAGTACGATTTCACAGCAATTAGCGAAGAATTTATTTAAGACGAGAACGAAGAAAGGATTCGTTAAAACGGGTCTTTTGGGTTATATCCCCGGCCTAAACAAGTTGATTTACAAGTCCAAAGAGTGGGTTACAGCCATCAAATTAGAGCGCTTTTACACGAAAGACGAGATTATTCTTTGGTACTTGAACACCGTTGATTACGGAAATAATGCATACGGAATTAAAGTGGCCTCTAAGACCTATTTCAATACGTCGCCAGATAGCTTAAATATCCAAGAAGCAGCGATTTTAGTAGGGTTGCAAAAGGCAACGACGACCTATAATCCGAAGCGTTATGTGGGGAAACCTTTGGCAGAAAATAAAGCCTGGAAGCGTAGAAACGTGGTTTTAGCCCAAATGGTGAAGGCAGGATACTTGCGTAAAGTGGATTATGATTCATTAGCTGTATTGCCGATTGAACTGCACGAAAATGAAGAATCTCCTTACGATGGCACAGGTAATTATTTTAAAGTAGCGGTGGCTAAATACCTGAATGAATGGGCGGAGAAGAATGATATCGAATTAGATCTGTACCGGGATGGCTTGAAGATTGTGACGACGATTGATTCCAAAATGCAGATTTATGCCGAGGAATCGGTAGAAGAAGGGATGCGTGCGACGCAAAAGAACTTTGATAATCATTGGGCAAACCAGAATCCTTGGGTAGGCGAAAATGGACAGGAAATCCCTGGATTCATCGATACTGTAGCTAAAAGAACTGAATATTATAAATACCTAGCGACTCGCTTCCCTAAAAATCCGGATTCGGTGAAACATTACATGAAGGATGTGAAGCGTGATATGTGGGTCTATTCCCGTAATTCGATGGGGGAAGAAAAGCGGACCATGAGCTCGTACGATTCGATTCAATACTACAAAAAATTCTTACAAGCAGGTATGATGACCATGGATCCATTTACAGGTCACATTAAGGCCTGGGTGGGTGGTTTGGATTTTAAATACTTTAAATACGATCACGTAAAACAAGGTCGTCGTCAGCCAGGCTCTACTTTTAAGCCTTTCGTGTACACCTCTGCTATTGATGGCCCTAAAGACCTATCGCCTTGCTATATGATGCGCGATGAGCCATTTGAGATTGAGGTGGAGAATGCCAAAGGTGAAAAGGAAATGTGGCGTCCAGGCAATGCGAATGGTAGTTTCTCCATGAGAGAGATGCCGATTAAGCGTGCTTTGGCACAAAGTATAAACTCCGTTACTGCGCGTCTTACCAATGAAGTAGGTGCGGATACCGTGATGTATTATGCGAAAAAGATGGGCATTAAGAGTCCATTGAAGGCTGTAGCCTCTATCGGTTTAGGTTCTTTTGATGTGAATTTATTCGAGATGATCGGGGCTTATTCTGCTTTTGTAAATGAGGGAATGCACGTAGAGCCCATGTTAGTGCAAGAAATTAAGGATCAAAATGGGAAAGTATTGCAACGTTTTGACCCGACGATGGAGCAGGTGATTCGCAAGGAATCCGCTCAATTAGTTCGCTACATGTTAGAGGGTGTCATTCACGAAAGTGGTACAGGTAGTTCTTTATTATATGGTGAGGGAGATATCTTATTACCGAAAGAAAATCGCTATGCACGTGTTTTTGCGGGTAAAACAGGAACCACTTCGAATCACTCGGATGGTTGGTTTATCGGGATGTCGCATAATTTGATTTCGGGAGTTTGGGTAGGAGGAGATGATCGATCGATTCACTTTAGGACGGGTGCCTTAGGTGAGGGTTCTAAAACAGCTTTGCCTATCTTTAAGCGTTTCATGATTAAGGTGGTGAAGGATCCATTGCTAGCACAATACCGTCCGCAACCTTTCGAAAAATTAGATAGACGAGTTGTAAAGAAGGATTTCGATTGTTCGAATGGTTCGTATGCTTTACCTGATTCGCTTCAAGTTTCTGATTCCGAGTTAGACTCGATGAATGCCTTGTTAGAACAAAATGCACAGCCTGCGGATTCGACGGGTTCCCCTCAGTAAAATGGATAAACATACAATTGCGGCCTATTTTCAAGGCTTACAGGATCGAATTTGTGCAGGTATTTCCGCAACTGACGGTGGAGCTTCCTTCAAGGAAGACCAATGGCAGCGTCCGGAGGGCGGTGGCGGTAGATCCCGCGTTTTAGCTAAAGGTGCCATTTTAGAAAAAGCAGGTGTTAATTTTTCAGCAGTAGAAGGCCCACTTCATCCGAAGATGGTAACTAGTTTGAACGTGACCGAAGAGGTGGAGTTCTTTGCGACAGGTGTCTCGATTGTAATGCATCCAGAGAATCCATGGGTTCCTATCATTCACATGAATGTGCGGTATTTTGAATTGAGTAACGGGGAGTTTTGGTTCGGTGGAGGAATTGATTTAACCCCGCACATCATCATTCCAGAGCAAGCGAAGTGGTTTCATGAGCAATTAAAGGCGGTTTGTGATCGTTTCGATTCTAGCTATTACCCGATGTACAAGAACTGGGCAGATGATTATTTCTACAGCCCACACCGGGAAGAGACGCGAGGAATCGGAGGAGTCTTTTTTGATTATATCAAAGGGGATAAGGAAACGGCGTTTGAGTTTGTCAAAGCTGTAGGAGAAGCCTTCGAACCCATTTACAGTCATTTGATGCGTTTAAATGCGTCGAAGGAATACACGCAAGTAGAAAAGGAGTTTCAATATATTCGCAGAGGTCGCTATGTAGAGTTTAATTTAGTGCACGACCGGGGAACGAAATTTGGACTTGAAACGAACGGAAGAACTGAATCTATTTTGATGAGTATGCCCCCAATGGCTGCCTGGGAATACATGTACGATCCACAGGTCTTTCCAGAAGGTCAAAAAACCTTCGATTTATTGAAAAAAGGAATTAATTGGATATAAAAAAAGGGGCTTCGAAATGCCCCTTTTTACTTAATACAAGGTCATTTATTCTGCTTCCCAAACAATGTCAATGCCCTTAGGGGTCATCAACAAAACGCGGGTGGGAGCGGGTAGTAACACTAAGCGGGCATTTGCCACGGGATCTTCGATCCATTCTACTTCAACTCCTTCTTTTTTACCAATTTCGATTTCACCATCTTCTGTCTCTACGAATTTCTTTGCTAAATAAGCCGTAGGCAGTAATACATCTGATTCTGGGCAGTGTTTTAAGTGTACCTTTTCCAAGATATCCTCTAATTGATCACCGTATTTCTCGTTGAAATCGTCCTCTAAATCGTGTAGCATCTCTTCTACATCATCATACGTATCATCCGAGTAATTTAATTTGCTCAATTCTAATCGCTTTTCTAAAATGGCGATCATCGCCTCGTCAATCGTATTCATAAGGATTCGTTTAATTTTTACAAAGATAAGTTTTGAAAAGGAGATTCCCTTGGAATTGTCGGGTCAAAACTGATATTTCCTTTCTCAATCGATAGTCCAGATCTAAAATTATTTGTGTACAATTGGCCCGTTCCTAAACCTTGAGGAATTTTCACTTCATAATCCCCCGTTAATTGGGCGATGGCTTGAAGACCGATATTGGATTCCAAAGCAGACGTAATCCACCATTCTTTCCCATTTTTGGAAGCCCAATCAATCCAATCCCGAGTGGCTTGAATGCCACCGACGAAACTCGGTTTCAAAATAATAAAGTCGGGGTTGATGTAGGAGGCAATTGATTTGTCCTTCATCCCGATTAGTTCCTCATCTAAGGCGATGGGAAGTATTTGCTGGGCCACCAGCTTTTTCATTTCCTCCGGTTGGCCTGCTTTGATGGGCTGTTCGATGGAATGCAAGTCGTAGGCGGCTAGTTTTTCTAGTTTAAAAGGGGCTTCTGCTGGGGAGAAGGCTCCATTTGCATCAACGCGTAAGGTCAGCTCTTTAGCAGAAAAGCGGGATCGAATGCTTTTTAATAGGGATAGTTCAGTCTCAAAATCAATAGCTCCTATTTTTAACTTCAAACAGGAATAGCCTTGTTGTAGTTTTTGCTCGATTTGCTCGCGCATAAAATTGGCTTTTCCCATCCAAATCAGGCCATTGATGGGTATAGTTGCTGAACCTTTGGCAAAATCATTCGTGAATGGCTTTTGTAAATCAAGTAGGGCAGTCTCTAAAGCAAAGCGAAAGGAGGGTTGCTCGAAAGGGATTTCAGCGATTAGTTCGGAAATCTCTGAGGACGATTCAAGCCCTTGAAAAGGGGATAGACTCTTGACGAAGGCAGGTAAGCAATCATCCTGAAATTCTGGACTCAGCCCAAACAAAGGGCCAGCTTCTCCGATGCCCACCCGATTTCCATCCGAGATTTCCACTAAATAGGATTTCTTCTTCGTCAGAACACCTCTAGAGGTGCCTGCCTCGAAATGAAATTGAAGCTCGTGGGGGAGGAATCGTAGACTGATTTTTGACATGATGCAATTTATTATTTTCTATTCGATTTTGTGCCCTCCCGTATTATTTTTAGCTTTAAGGTTATTATATGAAGCAGACAATTACCTTTCTTCCTTCCTTGCTTTTTGGGTTAATTACCTGGGTACGAAATAAACTTTTCGACTGGGGAATTTTGCCGTCTAGGTCTTTTGAAAAACCTCGAATTATTGTGGTGGGAAACCTGGCAGTGGGTGGAACGGGTAAGAGTCCCTTGGTGGCCTATTTGGTTAAGAATTGGCGTGGAGGAGATCGTTTAGGGATTTTAAGTCGAGGTTATGGTCGAAAGACGAAAGGGTATATCGAGGTAAATGGGCAATCGAGTGCGGAGGAAGTGGGTGATGAGCCATTGGCCTACAAAAGTTTATTCCCTGAACTACCAGTGGTAGTTTGTGAAAAACGAACCGAGGGAGTCGAAAAGATGCCAGAAGTGGATGTTTTATTATTAGATGATGCTTTCCAACATCGTTCTTTGAAAAGTTCGGTGAATTTGGTTTGCTCCACATTTGCACAACCCTTTTACCAAGATTCTTTGATGCCTCATGGTCGTTTAAGAGAGTCTGCTAAAGGAATAGAAAGAGCAGATGCAGTCATTGTGACGCGTTGTCCATCTATTTTAACGAAGGAGCAAAAGTCGAATTTTGCACAAGGTGTATTGCGAAATTCGAAAGAAGAAAAACCTATTTTTTATACGTGTGTTCGCTATGGTAAGCCAGTGGGCCCACGGGAGCATTTGCCTTCTAAATGGGCTTTATTCGCAGGAATAGCAGATCCTAAGCCCTTTTTTACGTATGCCTCTTCTTTAGGCCAAATCCAAGAAGAAGTAATTTATGGAGATCACCACCGTTTTACGGAGGTGGAATTATTAGAATTAGAGCAGCAAGCAAAAACGATGGCAGGGGATGAGGGATTTTTGACGACCCACAAGGATTTTGTGCGCTTGCAATCGCACCTGAGTCAATTACCTAACTTAGGGAATCATTTATATTACCTACCGATGGAAATGTATTTCATCGATCAAGAAGAACAGTTTTGGGACTGGTTGGGAAAAAATTAATTTTGTAGCGTGAAGTGTAAACTGGTTTTATTTCTTGTTTTATTAGGTATTTCACCTGTTTTTGGGCAGACCTTGCAGTCAGCTGGGGGGAATCGGAATGACTTTCCGGATCCTATGGCGCCTAAAGATCCGAACGCGCCTAAGTCTGTATCGAATGGGAAGTCAGGTCGAGCGGCTTTGGACGACTCCACTAAACAAGTTTATGGCCCCCAAACCATGTCCTATTCGCTAGTGGAAGATGTGTTAAACGGACGCGGTGTAAAGAAATCGGTTGACACGAGTTTACACCTATTTCACCGGTATTTATTCCAAGAAAGATCCGGGTTTTTAATCGCTCATTTAGGAAATGAAGGCACGGCAGTCAGAAATATCTTTATAAAGAAACCAGATCAAATAGGCACTCAGATGGGTTATAATGTCTATATGCCGTATGCCTTTGCGACAGACGAGGTTAAATACTACCAAACGAAATCACCTTATTCGGATGTAGAATATTACTTAGGAGCAGGGGGCCAAACCCGGTTAAACTTCACCTTAGCTCGAAATATTGACTCCCTTTGGAATATGGGATTCGAGATTCAGCGACAGGTTTCGGATAAGTTTTTAACAGATCAGAAATATAAATCCGGGAATCAGACGCTTACGGAACAGTGGGGAGTCTTGTTTCAGACGAATTTCAGAACCCGAAATAACCGCTACCGTTTGTTATCCCACCTGAATTATTTCGATATGGGTATTCAGGATCAAGGCGGAGTTCAATTATTAAATGGCTTAGATCCGACGACTGCGTTGAAGTACACGGATAATGGGGCCCTTTTTTCGAGTGCAGGTGCTCAATCAAATGATTCCTTTCTTAAATTCCATTTTTACCACGAGTTCATTGGATTTAAAGGCTTGCAGTTTTTCCAACGGGTGGATGTAGAAAATCGGGCGGCGAAATTCAAGGACATGAATTTTGTGACTAATCTCTCGAATTCCTATTACCCTAAAAATTACGGGACCCAGACGGATTCCTTGTACAACGAAAATCAATGGCAGTCCTATTCACATCAAACAGGTTTCAAAGGAATCTTTAGAGGTTTTACCTACCGTACCTATTTCAAACAGCGGTATTGGGACTTGAATAATCCGATGGCTGGTTCTCGAAGAAATCGCTTAGAAAATTATGTGGGCTTGTTTCTGCAGCAGAAGTTTAATGATAAAATTGATTTTACAGCGGATGGAGAATACCTGTTAGGTTCCGACTATCGCTTGCAAGCTAATTTTAGTTCGCCCTTCTTTCAAGTGAAGGCCAGTCGGACTTCTATCAGTCCTTCTATGGCCCAGAATTGGACAAATAATGCGGCCTTTCGCTGGGACCAATCGTTGTCGAATGTGTCCTTTGATGAACTGTCCGGAAGTTTAGACTTTCATACGAAGCTGGTCTATTTCCGCCCTACGGCAACGATACAGCGGATATCGAATTATGTTTATTTCGATACCTTGGCCACTGCGAAACAAACATCAGAGGGGATTGGGGTATTTAGAACGGGATTTTCAGCTGGCGGGACGTTTAAACGCTTTGAATGGTCTACGTTGGTCTTAGCGAACACGAAAACCGGACCAGATGTCATTCGGATGCCTAGTTTAGTGGCGAGTGCAAACCTGGCGTTAAATGTGCAGTACAAAAAATTATTGTATATGCAGTTTGGGATAGATGTACAGCATCAATCCGCTTATTATGCGGATGCGTATATGCCTACCATTCAGCAATATCATTTGCAAGATCGCTACGAGATTCCGGCCTTTGTTCAAGCGGATGCTTACGTGACTTTACGAATTAATCGGGTTCGCCTTTTCTTTAAGATGCAGAATGTATCGCAAGGATTGTTAAATTCGAATTACTATACAGCTTACTTACATCAGGCGATGCCTCGTTCTTTCGGTTATGGTGTTCGTTGGCTATTATTTGATTAAATTATTAAACCTAGATAAAATTATGACAACTATTTCACGCCGGAGTTGGGTGAAAGGAATGGCACTGGCTACCTTAGGCAGTGTTGTTTTTACCGACTTAAAAGCAGCTGATGCACCTGCAATTCAGTGGAGTGCAGATCAAGAAGCCTTATTGAAAAATTGGATGGGAGTAATTATTCCAGAATCCAGCATACCTGGAGCGGTCTCTTTAGGAGTTCCCTCTTTTGTGAAAGTTATGCTTCGCGATTGTTATGAGCTTAAAACGTCTGAGAATTTAACGAATGCTTTGGCTGCTCTGCCTTCGATAGAAAAGATGTCTGAGTCAGAGAAGGAAGCGTTATTTTTCCAAATCGAACAGGGTAAAATGGGTTCAGACGCGCAAAAAGCGATGAAAACATTGAAAGGACTTACTATTCAAGGGTATATGTCTACGGAGTATGTGATGGTCAATCACTTGAATTATGTGATGGCACCAGGATTTTTCAATGGCTGTGAACCTCTTAAAAAATAAACCTACGTATGAATATTTTAACTAACGCGGAGAAACGTACGTATGGAGCGATTGTCATCGGTTCAGGTATGGCGGGCGGCTGGGCTGCTAAAGAATTTTGTGATAAAGGAATTAAGACTTTGGTGCTGGAAAGAGGCCGCAAAGTAACGCATAATGAAGATTATCCGACGACGTTGATGAGCCCTTGGGAATTTGAACACCGGGGTCAATTAACGAAACAAGAGATAGACGAGAATCCAACCATATCGAAGTGTTATGCTTTCCGCGAGGATGCGAAGCACTTTTTTGTGAAAGATAAGGAGCATCCCTACATTCAGGATAAGCCATTCGATTGGATTAGAGGATACCAAACAGGGGGTAAATCGCTCTTATGGGCGCGCCAAACACAGCGTTGGTCTCAGTTGGATTTTGATGGTCCTGCACGCGATGGATTTGCGGTGCCTTGGCCCATCACCTATAAGGAAATAGATCCTTGGTATTCCTACGTGGAGCATTTTGCGGGTATATCAGGAAATAAAGATGGGTTAGATTCCTTGCCGGATGGTGATTTCTTGCCACCGATGGAATTAACCTGCGTAGAGAAGCATTTCCAAAAAGAAATGAAGCGCTTGTATTCCGATCGTCACGTGATTATCGGTCGTTGTGCGCATTTAACGGAGCCTCGTGATATTCATATCCAACAAGGTCGTGGAACCTGTTTAGGTCGTAATTTATGCCAAAGAGGCTGCCCTTACGGCGGTTATTTCAGCGCTAACTCATCTACTTTACCTTGGGCTGCGAAGACCGGAAATATGACGCTGAGAACTGATTCGGTAGTTCATTCCATCATTTACGATGAGCAAAAACAAAAAGCAGTAGGGGTACGTGTAGTTGATGCTCATACAAAAGAGATGGTAGAGTACTATGCGAAGGTGATTTTCGTGACGGCTGCGGCATTAAATACCAATTTAATCTTGTTGAATTCGAAGTCATCTCGATTCCCGAATGGACTAGGTAACGACAGCGGTCTTTTAGGAACGCACGTGGCTTTCCATAATTACCGTGCCTCACTTTCAGCAGAGTATGAAGGATATTTAGATTATAAGACATCCGGAGGTCGTCCAAATTCAGGCTATATCCCTCGTTTTAGAAATTTATACAAGCAAGAAACGAATTTCCTTCGTGGATATGCAGCTGGTATGAGCGGTGGAAGAGGAACGCATGCGGACCAAAGTGCCGTAGGCGAAAGTCTAAAGAATTCCTTATTGAACCCGAAATGGTCGAATTGGTACGCTGGTTCGCACATGATGGGAGAGACGATTCCGAAGGAAAGTAATAAAGTGACTTTGGACGCCACTAAAAAGGATGACTGGGGCATGCCATTATTGCATATGGATGTCAGCTACGATAATAACGATGATTTGATGGTCAAAGATTTTATCGATCAGTTCACCGAAATGTATGAAAAGGCAGGTTTCAAGAATATCAAAACTCGTGATTCACATGCACCAGCTGGTTTAGACATCCACGAAATGGGAGGAGTTCGGATGGGTTCAGATCCAAAGACTTCTTTATTGAATAAGTGGAATCAAATGCACCACGTGAAGAATGTGTTTGTGACGGACGGAGCTTGTATGACATCGACGTCTACCCAAAACCCATCCCTAACTTACATGGCCTTCACAGCACGCGCGGTGGATTATGCGGTGAAAGAAATGAAGAAAGGAAACATCTAATGCTAGAAACTTTTTTAGGTAAAACGGCGGATCACCTCTTTCAGGCTCATGGCATGGAAGGTCTGAAGGATATTGCCGTGGTGATGCCCTCGCAACGGGGTATCCTGTACCTAAAAAAGGAGTTGGCCTTCAAGGGAGATAGACCTTTTCTTTCTCCCTCTTTTTTTACGATTGAAGAATTTGCGCTGCAGATGTCGGATTCCATTCTGGAGGATCCGATTGATTTGTTATTTGAGGCCTATGCCTGTTTCAAGGAGGTAGATCCTAAAATTGATTTCGATCGATTTGTTACTTGGGGACAATTGATGTTGAAGGATTTTGACACACTTGATCTCTACTTAGTGGATCCAGCGTCTTTGTTTTCTTTTTTATCGGAGGCCAAATCAATTGAACGATGGGGGAAGGAATTTGGAGAGGATCAGGCGGAAGGTTGGATTACACCGAATACGCAGGCCTATTTTAAATTATATGATTCCCTATTAGAGGTCTACATACGCCTAAAAAGTCGATTAGAAGCGAAAGGAACCACGTATCGAGGTTTAGCTTACCGCAAATTGGTGGAGCTGTTAGAGGCGGGTAAGTCCCTCGGATTTAAGCAGATTTATTTCGTCGGATTTAATGCCTTGTCTAAATCGGAGGAGACGATTATTCGAATGCTGTTGCGTGAGAATGTGGGGCAGACGCTTTGGGATGTAGATGAATATTACATCAAAAATAAGCACCACCGGGCGGGTAATTGGTTGAGAGACTATTCGAATCCAGCGAATCCAGCTTATTTATCTCGGGGGGCCTTTCATTGGATGGGTCGTGATCTAGTAGATAATCCAAAACAGGTGGAAATACTTGCTTTAGCGAATCCATCTGCTCAGATTTTTGTCGCTTTAGAGCAAATTCGTACCTGGCAAGCAGCGCATGGAGAGCTAGAGCAAGTGGCACTCGTATTAGGGGATGAGAGCCTTCTGGATTCTTTGATGCCTTATTTAGGGGAATTTAAGGATCGTTTGAACATTACGATGGGCTATTCCTTGAAGAAATCACAGGTTTTTTCTTTGATTGACCTATGGTGGTCATTCATCCCTTTGGAGAAATACCCAGTCTCCTTGCTTAAATCGTTGAAAGAACATCCCTTAATGCAGGGGATTCCACTGCCTACTTGGAAGGAAACTGATTTATATCTTTCAGCTTTTCCTGCTAATTCTAACGTCTTTATTCCGGCTGATGCTAGTTTTCAGGCCTGCCTAAAAGCGCTGATTAGCTTATTAAACAGTATTTTATACAAAACGGATAAGGACGATTGGGATGCGGAGTCGCATGCCGTTTTGCAAGCTTTAACGGTCTTAGATAAGTTAGAGGAATTAGCCGATACGCATACGTTTATTTCGGTCAAAAGTGGTCAGGCGCTTTGTAAGCAGCTTTTACAACAGCAAAAATTGACCTTTGAGGGCGCCGAAAAGCGATCCTTGCATGTGATGGGTCTATTGGAAACAAGAACCTTGGATTTTGATCGCGTGATTGTTTTATCCTTGAATGAGGGAAGTTTACCAGGAACGCGCAAAAGAGAAAGTTTAATACCTGTCGACATCGCGAATATGGCGGCTTTTTCACTGCCTACGTTCACCCAAGCAGATGCGGTGACGAGTTACCACTTTTACCGCCTGTTGCAAAGACCGAAGGAGGTTGTCCTAGTCTATGTCCAAAACGAATCATCTTCGGCTGAAGTGAGTCGTTTTATTCGCCAAATCCGGTATGACTGGGTAAAGGCAAATCCACATTTGAAATTATCTGAGCCGGCCATCAAATTTAGTTCTTCCGTCCAAAAGGAAAACGAAGTGACTTTGCGTATCGAAAAAACTCCGGAATTGATCGCTCAAATCCGTGGAATTCTCGAAAAAAGGGGACTTTCTCCTTCTTCCGTGGCCATGTTTTCGAGTTGTTCCTTGAAATATTATTTCTCTCAAATTGTCAATTTGCAACAAGAAAAACAGCGAGATGATGAGATGGGAGCTGATGTTTTTGGAACCTGGGTGCATAAAGTCTTGGAATTGCTCGATAAAGAATTGATTAGCATAGGTGGGCTTGAGAGTTCTCTTTCTGTTGAAAAGAAAAAAGAATTGATTGCCCCGCTTTTAGAGAAAGCGATGGAGGATATTCACGAGCGAGAGGGGAATTTTGAGATAGAAAAAGGATTTAATTACGTACTTCAGGAGGTGGCCAAAACCTTGTTAGGGAATTACTTCGAAGAATCTGCTTCCTGGTATCCCGAGGAAATTAAACTCCTCGCAGTGGAACAACAAGTGGAAACATTCGTTTCAGTGCCTGTAGGCAATGAATCGTGGTCCATACGCATGAAAGGCCGGATAGATCGCTTGGATTTTAAAGGAGGCTCCGTATTGCGTATTGTGGATTACAAGACGGGTAAAGTAGTGAAACAAGACGTGGATGCAGGTGACAGTCTAGCTGTAACGCTACGCGAAGAGGAGTTGAAGACAAAGCTTTTTCAGCTGTGGATGTACAAGTTTTTAGTGGCCAAAGAATTACAAAAATCACCTGCGGATCGAAACGAATTTTTACGAAGTCTACCCTCGGATAGAATTGAATTAGAGCCTGGAATCATATCTTTCCGAAACTTTGCGGGCAAACTTATTTCTAGCTCTTTGGAATTTTCTGAAGGAGAATCAGTCGAGGCATTTTTACAAGAATCGGAAGAGGTAGTCAGTTTTTGGGTGAATAAACTCGTCTCAACGGATTCCGTTTTTGAGAAAACAGTCAATATGGATCAGTGTACCTACTGTGACTTTACGTCAATTTGCCATCGAAACGTGTAGTTTGATGAAAATGACTTATTTTTGACCTTTAATTATATAATCATGACATTTCAAGAAATCAACGAACGTATTATTGCTTTAGCTGCTGAAAAAGGTGGCCAAGGAGTCTCATTTAAATTTGCTTTCCCAGGTGGAATCATTGTTGTTGGAGCTGATGGGTCCGTTTCTAATGAGAATTTAGATTCAGATTGCACAATCTCGACGACGGAAGAAACCTTTACTTCTATTTTAAAAGGAGATTTAAACTCCATGATGGCAGTAATGACGGGTAAGGTGAAAATTTCAGGCGACATGTCTGTTGCGATGAAATTGACGAACTTATTGTAATCCATGAATTTTAGCGATACCATTGTTGCCTTAGCTACGCCTGCAGGGGTAGGAGCGATCGGGGTCATACGTCTTTCGGGAGATCGAGCAATCGAGATCGTGAATAAGGTATTTCAGCCCAAAGACCTCTCTATCCAAGCCTCTCATACGATTCATTACGGTCGTATCGAGTCAGCAGGCCGTGTCTATGACGAAGTGGTCGCTAGTTTATACATTGCACCTCGCTCTTATACGAAGGAAAATGTGGTCGAAATTTCCTGCCACGGTTCCCCGTTCATCCAAGAGAGTATCCTTCAATTGTTTGTGGAACAAGGGGCTCGCTTCGCTCGCCCCGGCGAATTCACGCAGCGTGCCTTCCTAAACGGCGCTTTCGACTTAGCACAAGCTGAAGCCGTAGCTGATGTCATCGCTGCAGACTCCGCTGCCGCCCAAAATGCCGCACTACACCAATTACGCGGTGGTTTTTCGAAAGAATTAGCTGCCTTGCGAGAGGAACTAATCCATTTTGCTTCACTAATCGAACTCGAATTAGATTTCGGTGAAGAGGATGTGGAATTTGCAGATCGCCAAGATTTAGAAGATTTGGTGAATCAATTATTAGCAAACATTCGACCTTTGGTGGCTAGTTTCAGAACTGGAAATGCAGTTAAGAATGGTGTGGCTACGGTTATCGTAGGTAAACCCAATGCCGGCAAATCGACCTTGCTAAATGCCTTATTGAATGAGGATCGTGCCATTGTTTCGGATATCGCTGGAACGACGCGCGATTCATTAGAGGACGAATGGACGTTAGGTGGAATCAAATTTCGCTTAGTCGATACAGCTGGATTGCGCGAGACAACGGATGTTATCGAGGCACTAGGAGTGGAGAGAACACAGGCTTGGGTAAAAAAGGCCCAGGTGGTGATTTATATGGCCGATGCTACTTCAGAAACGCCGGCAGGTTTCGCAGCCGGTGTGGAAGCACTAGGTCAGCTGGATATTCCCGTGATTAAATTGTTGAATAAGGTGGATCAGATTTCTGATTTGTCAACATTTCAAGCAGCTATCCCTGATTTGATTGCCATTTCTGCCAAAAATCGTTCCGGACTTAAAGATCTTGAAAGCGCATTATTAAACGTGGTGGGTTTAGATCAAGTAAGTACCAGCGGTACTTTAGTGACTAATCTTCGTCACTATCAGCAGCTTTTACAAACGCAAGAAACCTTAGAAGGCGTTCTTGCGGCCTTAAAGACAGGTTTAACCGGTGATCTCATCGCACAAGACCTTCGCTATGCCCTTCATCATCTAGGTGAAATTACGGGTCAGATCTCTAATGATGATTTGCTGAAGAATATTTTTGGGAAGTTTTGTATCGGCAAATAATTTCTGCGCAGCAGAAATTATTTGCAAAGTTCAAAGATCAAAGTTCAAAGAGCAAAGTTGGTATCGCCTGCGGCGATGCAATAAGTCGCCTTCGGCTTAGTAAAAAAGTCCGAAGGTTCAGATTAGAGATAAGAGAGTAGAGAGAATAGAGTAGAGAGTAAAGATTAAAGCGTCGAGATTTTAATATAGAGATTAAGACTCATCATTCGTCAAAAATATGACGTAGGCCATTTTTAAGAATGGTGAGTCTTAATATGGCGTAGACCATTTTCAAATGGGACTTCGAAATAGTTCTAAAACAAGTCATTAAACTTAAACCCATCAGTCAACCTCTCTTTGCCAAGCTTCTGGTACTCCGCTAGCGCCCACAGCACAAATTCCTTCAAGAACAATTTATCTGCTGCCTCAACATTTGGTTGGTAGCGTACGATCAATTCCTCCAAAGGCTTGATATCATTCAAAGTCGAAGCATAATCCACCGCATTGCATTCATCGTATAAAACCACACCTCCTTCGGCATAAACTGCTTCCATCAACACGGCATAAGGACTTTCTTCGATTTTCTTTGATAGCTTTTCAATCTTAGGGAATAGGCCTGGGAAGAATGATTTGATGGCAGAGCCAATCAATTGTTCAGCGACAAATGCAGCGCCTTCTTGCTCACCTTCGTAGACTAATTCTACCTTTCCTGTGATGGCTGGGATGATTCCCATGAAATCTGCTAAACGAACAGTCGTTTTTGACTCCTTATTTAACAAGGCACGTCTTTCTGCTGTACTCACTAAACTTTCTAGCATGGAGATACTCATACGTGCACTGACCCCACTTTTGGAATCAATATATTCACTTTCTCTTGCTTCGAAAATGATTTGTTCTAATAGATCATAGGCAAGGCTTGGTACATAAACTCGATCAGACTGGGCTGAATTTATTCGTGCCTCTTGAGATGAAATCTTGCGCGCAATTGCGATAGTTTCTGGATAATGGGTCAAAATTTGAGAGCCAATACGGTCCTTCAAAGGAGTCACAATACTTCCTCTATTTGTATAATCTTCTGGATTCGCCGTGAAGATGAATTGAAGATCTAAAGGTAAACGCAATTTGAAACCACGAATTTGGATATCACCTTCTTGAAGAATGTTGAATAGAGCTACCTGAATACGAGCCTGTAAATCTGGAATTTCATTGATCACGAAGATGCAACGGTTCGCCCGAGGAATCATCCCAAAGTGAATCACGCGGTCATCCGCATAGGATAATTTCAAATTAGCCGCTTTGATCGGATCCACATCACCGATTAAATCAGCCACTGTTACATCTGGAGTGGCTAATTTCTCAGCAAAACGATCAGAACGGTGTAACCAAGCGATAGGTGTTGCATCGCCTTGTGCAGCGATTAAATCCTGTGCGAAACGAGAAATAGGGGCCAAAGGATCATCATTAATCTCTGAACCAGCTACGTAAGGAATGTATTCGTCTAATAAGTTGACCATTAAACGTGCTAGACGTGTTTTTGCCTGACCTCTTAAGCCTAATAAGTTGATGTTATGGCGAGATAAGATCGCGCGCTCTAATTCAGGAATAACGGAGTTTTCAAACCCGTGAACACCTTCGAAAACGGTCGTTCCCGCCTCCATGTGGGCGATTAGGTTATCTCTTAATTCGTCTTTAATGGATTTACTAACATAGCCTGAGGCCTTTAATTCACCTAAATTCTTGATCATCTTATTTCAGTCTTTTCTTTCTATTCGTTTCGTAATCTTGGAAAATCATTTCCCCTAAGCCCTTCAGGCCCGTATAAAAGGCTTTTCCTTGGTTTGCTTCGGTAAATTTGTCCACAAATTGCTGCAGGTAGGAATCCCTGGCAATCATAAACGTGGTAATAGGAATGTGTAATTTACGTGCCTGCGCCGCCTGGGTGTAACATTTTTCGGTCACATAGGGATCTAGGCCATTACTGTTCATATAATAGGATCCGTCTTTTTCCCGAACACAGCTCGGTTTTCCATCAGTAATCATAAATATCTGTTTGTTGGTATTTCGCTTTCTGCGCAGAATATCCATCGCTAATTGCAGCCCAGCCACCGTATTCGTGTGGTAGGGTCCTACTTTCAAATAGGGAATATCTTTGATGGAGATGCTCCAGGCATCGTTTCCGAAAACCAGAATATCGATGGTATCTTTTGGGTAGCGAGTTGTGATGAGTTCTGCCAAAGCCATGGCCACTTTCTTCGCTGGCGTAATCCGATCCTCTCCATACAAAATCATGGAGTGGCTGATGTCGATCATTAACACGGTACTCATTTGGGACTTAAACTGGGTATCTTCAACCACTAAATCCTCTTCAGTCAGCTCGAATTCACCAATTCCGTGATTGATTTGGGCGTTTTTTAAACTCTCCGTAAGTGAGATCTTTTCTAAACTATCGCCAAAATGATACGACCTAAATTCTCCAGTCATTTCATCACCTTGACCTGAAGCCTTGGTTTTGTGATTACCAGATCCACTTTTATTTAAGTTCCCGAAGATATTCTCTAATGCTGTTTGGCGTATTGCTCGCTCTGTTTTGGCCGTAATACCCATCCCAGAACCTCCATTCTCGTCTATTTCTTCGCGGATATAACCTTTTGCCTTTAAATCTTCAATGAAATCCTCAATGGTATAATGCTCATCCGTCAGCTCGTATTCCTTGTCTAATTCGCGCAACCATTCGATTGCCTCATCAAAATCCCCCGACGTATGTGTAATTAATTCCTTGAAAATCCCGAAAAGCTTATCAAAAGGGGAGATGCTTTTCTCCTCAAACTCCTTAAAATAAAATCCCTTTTTATGCATAGACTTTAAACCATAGAGGCGCTTTAATTGTTCAAATAAACAGCTAAATTTGATAAAATGAGTGACCAAATTATCTCTTTTCGATTTTTATCTTTCCAAGGCTTCGCTAACAAGCGTTTTGCCTTCGCTGAAATGGGTCGCTCTTTCGTTAACAGCTGGAAATCCGATGGCCTTTCTTTTGCGAAACATTTAGGTGTAGGCGCGGGTAATGGCTTCTCCATTTGGCCTGACTTTTCCACTTATGCCTTCCTCGGCGTTTTCGAAAACCAAGCTGCTTCTGATTATTTTTTCAAGACAAACGAGCGTTGGTTACGCCTTTCCTCCCATTCATCTGCTACGCAAGGCTGGGATGCCGTTGCTATCAAAGGCCATGGAACTTGGAATGGATCGAATCCCTTTTCCATTGTGGAAGACCCTGGAAATGGACCGCTATTAGTGATGACTCGCGCGAGTATTGTGTGGTATAAATCGCCCATTTTCTGGTTTTATGTCTCTCACGCGAGTAAATACTTGGAGAATCGGGCAGGCTTATTGTTTGCCAAAGGCGTAGGCGAATTTCCCCTCATCGAACAGGCTACCCTGAGTCTTTGGGACTCGTCAGAAAATCTAGATTCATTTGCTTATAAGAGCAAGGAACACAAGCCTATGATTAAGAAGACAAGGACGATTGGGTGGTATTCGGAAGAACTATTTACACGGTTTCGTGTGGTTAGGGTTTTAGATTAGAGAGTATAGAGTAGAGAGTATAGATGTTTCTCGACAATCTTTTTATCGCCTACCTATAATCTCTACTCTCTTATCTCTACTCTATACTCTATACTCTCTACTCTCTACTCTACGATTCGATAAAAATGCCTTGCATTTTTATCGAATCGCTTCAATCCCCCTCGTCCTCGTACGAATCCGGATTGCATCCTGCACGTCATAAACGAAGATTTTGCCGTCTCCCACGTTGCCCTCTGAAGCATTGTCGAGGATGACATCTAGGCATTTTTCGAGGTTTTCATCGCTTACGACACAGATGATCATCACCTTTGGCAATAAGATCATCGACTTCTCTGTACCGCGGTATATTTCTGAATAACCTTGCTGTAAACCGGCTCCACGAACGGGAACAACGGTCATACAAGGAATATCTGCATCGATCAAGCCTTTTTGAATAGCTTTTAATTTCGATGGTTTTACAATGGCTTCTACCTTTTTCATATCGTTCTTATTTAGCTATTATTCAAAAGTTGTGTATGCTTCCACTCCAAATTCAACGGCATCAATACCGGCAGATTCAGCTTTGTGGCTTAATCGAATACCCATCGTCTTTTTCAAGATCATGAATAAGGCATAAGTCGTAGCGAATGAGAAAACACTGATGACAGAAACTCCGATTAATTGTGTGATGAATTGTGCGCTCTCGCCGGTGATGAATAGGCCATTTTTCTGAGAGAATAAACCTACGGCAATCGTTCCAAAGAAACCATTCACCCCATGAACCGCTACCGCACCCACTGGATCATCCACTTTCATTTTGTCGACTACTACCACCGCAATATCGACAATAGTACCTGCAATGAAACCAATGATTAACGCTGAATCTGCTGAAACAACATTACATCCGGCTGTAATAGCTACTAAACCAGCTAATACCCCATTAATTACCATGGTAATATCGACTTTTTTGTAACGCAAATACGTGTATAACATGGTGGCTATACCACCTGCAGCCGATGCTAAAAAGGTATTAGTAGCGACAGAACCAATTAAATCCCATTTGCCCACAGCTCCTAATGTAGAACCAGGGTTGAATCCGAACCAACCGAACCAAAGGATAAACGCACCCACTGCCGATAAGGTTAAGTTATGTCCCGGAATTGCATTCGCTGTTCCGTCCTCGTTGTATTTTCCTAATCGAGGTCCTAAAACGATTGCACCCGCAAGTGCAGCAAAACCACCCATCGCATGAATAGCTGCGGAACCAGCGAAATCATTAAATCCGCGCAAAGCTAACCAGCCTCCCGGATTCCAAACCCAGTTAGCCGCCAATGGATATAGGACTGCACTGAAAATAGCAACATAAATGGCATAAGACCACATTTTCATACGTTCCGCAACACCGCCTGAGACGATGGAAATGGCAGCGACTGCGAAGCCCATTTGGATAAACCAGAAAAGGGAGTTGGAAATAGTGAGACCTAAGCCTAAATCACCTTCCATAATACCGGTGTCGAAAGCCCAATAGCCATTCGATTTGCCATAGGCAATTCCGAATCCGACTAAATAAAAGGCAACGCCACCGAACATGATATCGATCATGACTTTGGCAATAATACTGATGGCATTCTTAGAACGGACGAATCCAGCTTCTAGGAGGGCAAATCCTCCTTCCATTTGGAAAATTAGAGCGGCGCAAAGGGCCACCCAAACAGTGTCAATAGCGTGTGTGAGTTCCACTTGCTGAGCAGCAAGCGTGGCAGTTTCATTCATGGTTTTGTGTTTTGTATATAATGCTTCTTGTTTCAAAAATACAAAACGATTTGGAATATTCTGCATTTTGATGGAACTTTAACGTTATACAAAAACCTATTTCAATGAAGAAAATTATTGCTCTCGTTTGCTTGAGTTTAAGCTTAAGTTACGCATCATCAGCACAAAAACCGGCTATTATCCCCATCCCCACGGAGGCATCTTATCCAGCTGGGAAGTTTACATTACCTACTTCTATTTCAATTTCTGGTCCATCTGATCCACAGATGAAAGTGGCCTATGCGACTTTGGTAGGTAAACTAAAAGTGGCTACAGGTCGTCCAGTGAGTCTTAAATCAGCAGGTTCCGCTACCATTCAATTGCAATTAGTGAGCAACACTAAGTTAGGTGCAGAAGGTTACGAACTACAGGTTAATTCAAATGGCGTAAAAATCAAGGCTAATAAACTGGTTGGTCTTTTTTATGGAATTCAGACCTTATATCAATTATTACCAAAGGAAATCGAATCAAAATCAGTGGCAAAAGGTGTACAATGGGCGATTCCATATGCTCAGATTACAGATACGCCTCGCTTCGCTTGGCGTGGTCAAATGTTTGATGTGGCGCGTCACTTCTTCTCCAAGGAAGATGTAAAGAAATTTATCGACGATATGGTGGAATACAAATACAACATTTTGCATTTCCACTTAACGGATGATGAGGGCTGGAGAATTGAGATAAAATCCTATCCTAATTTGACGAAAAAAGGAGCATTTAATGTGAAGAAAGAAGGACGTTTTACGACTTTCTCGAAGCCTGAGCCGAATGAGCCACGCACGTATGGTGGTTTTTATACGCAAGAAGATATCAAGGAATTGGTAAAATACGGGCAAGAACGTTTTGTGAATATCGTTCCTGAGATTGATGTTCCAGGTCACTCAATGGCTGCGGTAGCTTCATATCCAGAACTTTCTTGCACGCCAGGTGCGGATAAATACGAAGTGATTTCAGGTGAGCCGTTTATCGATTGGTCTCATGGACATCCAGAGGCTTTACAAGATAATACTTTGTGTCCAGCGAATGAAAATGTATATACCTTCCTAGATAAGGTGATGGGTGAGGTGGCTAGTTTATTCCCGTATGACTATATCCACATGGGTGGTGATGAGTGTCCGAAGAACTATTGGGATAAGAATCCGGAAATTTTGGCTTTACGAGCTAGAGAAGGTTTGAAGAATTCACAGGAAGTGCAAGCGTATTTTGTGCGTCGTTTAGAAAAGATCATTTCAGGTAAAGGAAAGCGCATGTTAGGCTGGGATGAGATTTTAGAAGGAGGCGGATTGCCAAAAGGCACCTCAGTGATGTCTTGGCGCGGAATTAAAGGCGGTGTTGAAGCAGCGAAATTAGGCCATGAAGTGGTAATGACGCCTAATGATAACGTCTACGTTGACTTGATGCAAGGTGATGTGGCTTTAGAACCACCGGTTTATAGAACCGTTCGATTAACAGATTCCTATGCCTTTAATCCAGTTCCTGATGGAGTGGATGCGAAATTAGTGAAGGGCGGACAGGCGAATATGTGGTCTGAGCAATTGTATAATTACCGTCACTTGCAGTATATGATGAATCCAAGAGCTTTGGCCATTTCTGAAGCCCTATGGTCTCCGAATCAAAATAAAAACTGGGTCGACTTTGTGGGCCGTGTGGAGGATCATTTTGCTCGTTTTGATATCGCTGATAAGAAATACGCTCCTTCGATGTTTGAAGCAATCGTAAAGGTTTCTAAGAATGCCAAAGGTGAGCTTTTTGTGGAATTAAAGAATGAAATTCCTGGTTTAAATATTCATTATAGCTTTGATAACTCGTATCCGGATAACCATTATCCATCAGCCTCTGGTCTAGTTGCCGTACCTAAGGATGCAGAATTGATGCGCATTGTTTCGTATCGTGGATCAAAAATGATGGGGCGTATGATGAATATCTCCCGTACAGATTTAGAGAAAAGAGCTAGATAATGCTTTTAAACCTCCTTTTTAGTATTCTATTATCGGTCGGGGTGCCCAATATTTCGGGCGCCTCGACTGCTTCTACGACGAACTATCTTTCCGTCAAAAAAGGATATGTGATGTCCTATAATGGGGTAGAGGGTCGAGCGAATTGGGTGGGCTGGACGTTGACGTCAAGTGATATAGGGACAATCCATCGTTCAGATCGATTCATACAAGACGAATCTTTCCCGCGCGGTTTTAAAATAGCAGATGAAACAGATTACAAGCATTCCGGTTACGATCGGGGGCATTTATGTAATTCTCAAGATCGTACTTCATCTGTCTACTTAAATGAGGAGACATTTCTGATGTCTAATATGATTCCCCAGACGCATGAATTGAATGCGGGGCCATTCAAAATGTTAGAAGAATATTGCAGAAAGTTAGCGGTTAAAAGAGGTCAAAATCTTTTGATCTATTCCGGTGGAATTGGATCAAAGGGACGCCTAGCCTCAGGTGTTATCGTTCCAGCCTATTGCTGGAAAGTAGTGTATACACCAGAAAAAATCTGGTGCATACTATTTCCAAATGAGAGAGTGCTAAATAAAAACTGGCAAACCTATTCGGTGCCTTTAGTTACGCTAGAAAAAATGACGGGCTATAAATTCCCTCGAAAATTACTTTAGCATATAAATCGCTAATTTCTTCGCAGCTAGGAAGTTTTCGTACTCCAGTGGCGTTCTTCGGTTATTCGTATACTCGGTGTATAACCATGGATCACCCAGCGCAAACACTTTTCCTTTACCCACTTTAGCCGTAGCCATGACAGGATATCCTAAGTGATTAACAAGTGATTTCGCATTTCCACTCAATTTTAGCGTCGTTATTTCCTTGATGTACACCTTTTTAATCGGATCAAAAACCTCGTTCCCCTCTGGAATCATGACAGCCCCTTGCTCCCAATTACGTCCTTGAACGAAGTTTAAATTAGGTGCCACGAATTCAATGCCGAAACGCTTAGCTAAGATATTGAATTGAGGAATCTCGCAGTTCGTCGTGTCATTCGCTAACAGAATCAAATTGCCACCTGCTTTTACCCAAGCCTCGATTTCATCAGCTGCTTTTGAGGTCATGAAATTCGGCTTCGCTGTTTCTTTATAGCTATCTGGATCTACGATGATGTATACAGATGCTCCCTTTAGGTTTTCGCGGGTAGGAGAGACTCCTAGTGTATCTAATGTCGCCCCTAATTGCTCGAATTGGATGCCCCATTGATTAAAACCAGAATCTTTGCGATCCTCCCAGGTATAGTGGAAACGATTTCCATTCTTCGTCTCGTGGTTAAAGAAATAATCTAAAACGACCTTCTTTCCTGCTCCGATGGATAATTCTTTAGCGATCTCCATCTCTAATGAAGCAAGGATAAATGGACCCACGCCTTTTAAATCATCTGTACGCAATGGTTCGCTTAAATAATAGTCATAAGAACCATCGCGGTACGGAACGCCACCCAAGCCCCCTACAGAAACTGTTTTCTCTAAATGAATATAACCTGCTGCGTCTTTCGTGATGAATTCTTTTAGGATTCCCGCATAGCCGCGCTCCGCATTATTACGGAAGGAAACAGGCAAATAGCCTTTTCTTACTCCTTTAGCGAAGGCATAGACAAACATATTTGATGAAGAAGCCTCGAAGTAATTTCCTTTTTTACCAGGATAACCTGGTAATTGGTACCAAACCCCAGAAACTGGATCTTGAATCTTAGCGATAGCGCCTGCTAATTGATTTAATTGTTGGATTAAAATGCCTCTAGATGGATGATTCTTTGGCATATAATCTAATACATCCACTAAGGCCATTACGTACCAACCCATGGAGCGACCCCAAAAATTAGGCGAATGCCCATTGGTCTTATCTGCCCAAGGCTGTGCTTTCGCTTGATCGTAGGCGTGGAATAATAAGCCTGTTTTTGAATCGATGGCTCCTTTGTACATCAATTTGAATTGCTTGACTATATCAGACCAGTTGTCTTGATTGGTTATTTGGCCATATTCCGCATAGAATGGCTCTAGCATGTACAAGCCGTCTAACCACATTTGGTTCGGGTATCTTTTTTTATGCCAAAAACCGCCATCCGCATCTCTCGGTTGCTGAGAAATCTGCTTTCTTAATAGATCTGCAGCCTTTTTATAGCGTTCATCCCCTAGTTCTTGGTACAAATACAAGAGCATTCGACCGGTCGTGATATTATCCGAATTGAATTCGTCGAAATGGAAGGTGCGGATGTTTCCGTTCGCATCTACGAAACTATCGATGTTCTTTTTAATGTAGTTAAAGTAAGTGGCGTCCCCAGTTCTTTGGTAGACATGTTCCAAAGCTTTCAATACCAGCCCTTGCTCATAATCCCAGCCCGCCGGTTTACCTACTTTCACTGTTATGGAGTCTTTATGCGTGTGCATAATGGACTTCGCCATTAATTCAGAATAGTTTTGAGCGCTAAGAGCAGTGCTTAAACCTAAAAAAAGAACGATCAGTTTTTTCATCTTAACGTAATTCAGAAATTTCTGCAAAATCCATATCGGTATAATCCTTGTTCTCACCCGCCATTCCCCAAATAAAGGAGTAATTCTTCGTTCCTGCTCCACTGTGAATCGACCAAGGTGGCGAAATAATTGCTTGGTGATTATGCACCCAAATGTGCTTAGTCTCTGTAGTTTCACCCATTAAATGCAATACGGCATGTCCTGGAGTCACATCGAAATATAAATAAGCCTCCATGCGACGATCGTGTACGTGTGCCGGCATCGTATTCCAAACCGAACCCGGCTCTAGAATCGTTAATCCCATCACTAATTGACACGATTGGATGCCTTCATTATGAATATACTTGTAAATCGTACGGTGATTGGATGTTTCCAACGTTCCTAAAACCACTGTCGTTACCTGCTCGCGATCTAATTTTGCATTCGGATAAGAAGCGTGTGCTGGAGAAGATAATAAGTAGAATAGAGCTGGATTTTCGGATGATTCAGAGCTGAAATTTACGTCTTTCACACCGCGTCCCACGTACACCGCACCTAATTTATCGATCGTAAATTGTTCACCATCTGCTGTCACCGTTCCTTTTCCGCCTACGTTAATGATCCCTAGTTCACGTCTCTCTAAGAAGAAATTCGCGCGTAATTTTTCCGGATTGGGAAGATGCAAGGTGTTCAATACCGGCATCGCACCACCGATGATCATACGATCATAAATGGTATACGTTAATTGTATTTGATCTGCATGAAAAATCTTCTCAATTAAGAAATTATCTCTGATTTCTTGATTCGTAAAAGTGGAAACCTCCTTACGGCTCGCCTCAAATCTATAGTCCATTCTAATATGTTTTTTGTTTTTAAAGCGCTTTTGCGCCTAATTCTACTGTATATTTACACGTTTTATGCCAAAAGAGTTCCAGCACAGCCTCGCCCAATTTCTGCTTTCTGTCGGTTTTCAGTCGATAGGAGAAGGCTTATGGTTACATGAAGCTACGAAGGTACGCGTAAAAGCGATGCCAGGTAATTCTGAGGAAGGAGATATCTGTATTTGGGAGGATCAATGGATGAGTCGACAGGTGGCCATCGAAAAACACATCGTCGCTCGTATTAAGCCTTTGCGATCTGTATTTGCCCGAGATACGCGAATCGTTCCGATCGATGTAGAAACCGCTAGGGATTTTTTAGATCAAGAGCACGTGAAAGGCTATTTAAAAGGATCTTCTTATTTTGGGTGCATCGTTCCGCCACATCGGGTATTCCGTGGAATTGAAAGTGCTTATTCTTACAAAGAGAGTCCGTTAGTCGCAGTGGCTGTTTTTGGGAAGTCATTCCTCATGAAAGAGCCCGGTTTAGAGGGCTGTTTGTCTGGTGAACTCATTGAAATAGCCACCTTATCAACGATTCGTTTGGTTGGAGGATTGACCAAATTCTTGCAAGCATATAAAGATGTAAATCCTGAAACGCATAATGTAATGACTTATGTGGACAAGGAATGGAATTCAGGAAAAGGATTTTTATCTGTTGGTTTTGCCAAAATTGGAGAGACCGAACCGATTCAGTTGGAGAATCGAAAAACGAAAGGAAATTTGAAATTGCGTTATGTCTACAGATAAGCAGCTCATTGTTTTATTGGGGCCTACGGCAAGTGGGAAAACAGCTTTAGCTGTCGAAATAGCCTGTGCCCTTGATGGCGAAATCATTTCTGCTGATTCTCGTCAAATCTATAGACGCCTAGACATCGGAACGGGCAAAGATCTAAAAGAGTATGGATTTATTCCCTATCACTTAATTGATAGCCACGAAATAGGAGAGGCCTTCTCGGTAGCTCATTTCCAAAAAGCTGCTTTTGATGCCATTAATGATGTATTTGCCAGAGGAAAGCAACCAATACTTTGTGGTGGGACCGGATTGTATATTGAATCCTTATTGGCTAATTACCAATTCTCCCACGTACCTCATTTTCTTTCTGAACCTTTGGATATTCAATTCCCTCATGTGGTGTTTGGGTTAAATCCATCGACGGATGAACGTAGAGAAAAAATTACGAGACGTCTACAAGCTAGGTTGCAAGAGGGAATGCTGGAAGAGGTACAACAACTTCTTGTGGATGGAGTTCATCCGGAAGAATTGCGCTGGCTGGGTCTTGAATACAAATGGATGATCAATTACATAGAAGGACATATTACCAAAGACGAATTTGAAAAGGGCTTAGAAACGGCTATTCATCAGTTTGCGAAACGTCAAATGACCTATTTTCGGAAAATGGAGCGTGCCGGAATCGAAATTAATTGGATTCCGGATACCCTTGATTTTCAGGGCAAAAGAGATTTTATCCTGAATTTTATCTAAATTTTTAGCCTAAGCTATTGCAAAATGTGGAAAAACGCCTTACTTTTGCAATCTCTTAAGGAGACAGAGAGTTGGCAGAGTGGTCGATTGCGGCAGTCTTGAAAACTGTTGACTGTTACAGGTCCGGGGGTTCGAATCCCTCACTCTCTACCAGAGCGAAAAGCGAAACGAAAGTTTCGCTTTTTTTGTTTCAGGTCATTTAATTAAATTTAGGGATGAAATTATACCTTGTACCCACGCCTATTGGAAATTTAGAGGATATCACGTTGCGTGCGATTCGAATCTTGGGCGAAGTGGATGGTATATTAGCTGAAGACACACGTAATTCAGGTCAATTATTGAAGCACCTGAATATCTCCAAACCCCTTTATTCCCATCACGCTCACAACGAACACACGGGTGTTCCTGGTGTCATCAAGATGCTGAAAGAGGGAAAATCATTAGCCTTAATCTCCGATGCAGGCACTCCGGGAATTTCTGATCCGGGATATCTTTTAGTCAAAGCTTGTGTAGATAATGGGATTGAAGTCGAGTCTTTACCTGGTGCTACAGCCTTTGTTCCAGCTTTAGTCAATTCCGGTTTTCCTACGGATCGTTTCGTTTACGAAGGATTCTTGCCTCATAAAAAAGGCCGCCAAACGCGCTGGAAGGCATTAGCTGAAGAGGAGCGTACCATCGTTTTATATGAATCTCCTCACCGTTTGGTGAAAGCATTGGAGCAAATCATCGAATTTATTTCACCTGAACGTCAGGTGATGGTAGGTCGAGAGTTGAGTAAAATGCACGAACAAATGGTCCGCGGGACTGCCACTGAAGTTTTAACTTATTTTACGGCCCATCCGGACAAAGTACGAGGAGAAATTGTTATCGTTATCGCAGGAAAATAGATGAAAAAGCTGTTTTTATTTTTATTGATGGCTTTTGCAGCAAAAGCCCAATTAAGCTCCAAAGCGGAGGTTGTTTTAGTAACGGTGGCTCCTGGAAAGGAGTTGCATTCGGCTTTTGGCCATACGATTCTATGGATAAATGATCCCACGAATGGCATCGATAGAGCCTATAGTTATGGTACTTTCGATTTTAAGACGGAGAATTTCTATCTCAAATTCTTAATGGGCACCTTACCTTACACGATCTCCGTTCATCCGATGCAGGATGAATTTAATTATAACGCGCAATATGAGAAACGCGGAATGATTGCCCAAAAACTCCAGCTCGATTCCCTTCAAAAAAATGCCATTTTTCAGGCTTTAGAGACGAATTTATTGCCTGAAAATAGAGAGTATGCCTATAAGTTCTTCTACGATAACTGTTCGACACGGATTCGTGACATGATTGAAAAGAATGCGCCGGGCAAATACCAATGGAATCAGAATCCATCACTTGAAGGTAAATCGTATCGGGATTGGATGAACAAGTATTTAGAGTCTAATTCTTGGGTGACTTTGGGGATGAATCTAGCCTTAGGCATTCCTTCAAATGTGAAGGCGAATGCTTTACAAGCATGTTATTTGCCGGATAATTTAGCCGCTGCGACGAATTTAGCCCCTAAACTAGCTGCGAATCCAGTTAGTTTATTCGATGGAGAAATAGCTCCGGAAACTGGTTTTGATTTCACTGGACCTTTTGTGATTTTGGGATTATTGACTCTTTTGATTGGATTCTTAAGCTTTAAGCAGGCGTTTCCCTACGCTGCAGATGTGGCTTTGTTTAGTCTGATCGGAATTCTTGCCTGGTTTGTTTTCTTTTTAGGTACAGCCACAAATCATGAAGTGATGGCCTGGAATCCGGCATCTCTTATGTTATTCCCAATGAATTTCCCATTAGTTATCTGGTTTGCTAGAAATCCAATGAAATGGAAGAGGTATTTGCAAGTCATTTCGGTATTATGTTTCGTGGGCCTTGTCTGGTCTGGAATGCAGTTTTTACCCCTGGTTTTAGCAGGTTTACCTGTATTTATCCGTTTAGTTAGCTTATCCTTCATCAAAAAATAAATGCGTTACCTGTTCCTTTTCATCTCTTTCTGTAGTTTTTCGCAGGAGGTTTTTAGTCCCCTTGTCCCACGGAAAGAGTTTCAGCCGTTGAAGATTGAGCGTGCTTTGAAAGCAGATGGTAACTTGGATGAAGTGGAGTGGTCTAACGCTCCTTCTTTAGGGGTAGATTTTCAAGTGGAGCCTTTTCAAGGAAATAAGGCGTCCTTCTCCTCGCAGGTGAAAATGCTATACAATCAGCAATTTCTGTATGTGGCTGCCATTTTAAAAGATACGATAGGGAAGAATGGGTACCGAGCGCCGAACTTAAAACGCGATTACCAATTCGTTGAGAATGATCTATTTGGAATTGCTATTGATGGGTTTAATGATAAGCGTAATGCTATCGTATTACAGTCGAATGCCTATGGTGCTCAAAGAGATCTATTGGCGTTTGATGATCGACAATTTGACATAGATTGGGATGGTTTGTACCGTGTCAGAACGCAACGTTCTGATTCTTCTTGGGTAGCAGAATTTGCGATTCCTTGGCAAACACTACGGTATCCTAAAACAGATGGAACAAAAGCGCAAGATTGGGGTATTAATTTCTTTCGAGTGAGACGAGCTAGCAATGAATTAGCCGTTTGGTCTCCGCATCCGCGTTCTATGAGTCCCTTGCGTATGGATTATGCGGGTAAGTTAACGGGGATTATTCCTCCTCCTCCCACAGGCACTAATATTCGTTTTATTCCCTATTTATTGCAGGTTTCGAATAATTCGGAGGGTACTGAAATCGGAAATGCATCGACAAGTGACTTTAAACTTGGAGGCGAAATTAAGTGGGCCATCAGTCCTACTTCTATTATGGACTTCACCTTTAATACGGATTTTGCCCAAGCAGATGTGGATCGACAGGTAAATAATATTTCTCGTTTTTCTGTCTTCTTCCCAGAACGTCGTCAGTTTTTTTTAGAGAATGCGTCACTCTTTTCTGCTGGTTTAGCACCCGTTAACGAGGTGGTGGGCGGTTCGATGTATATTCAGCCCTTCTTTAGCCGTACGATTGGTTTAGATCAAAATGTGAATCCCATTGCGATCACAGCTGGGACAAGGTTTGTGTATCGATCGGAGAAAAGAAATTTTGGAGGAATTTATATGCGCCAAGGTGAGGGAGATGGTGATCCTTTTACGAATTTTTTAGTGGGTCGATATTCGGAGAATTTTGGCAAACAAAACAGGATAGGAGCGATTGTTACGACTAAATCATCGCCTTCAAATGTGGCTACCACTGGAGCAGTAGATGCCTTTATTCGCTTCAATGATAAATTGTCCTTCAGTGGTATGGGTACCATGACGCAGGATTCTAGGAATAGTAAACAGGGATTTGCGGAGTATGGACAATTTCTTTATAAAGACAATTTGGTCACGCTGTATTGGACACATACCTTGGTTTCGGATGATTATAATCCTGAAATGGGATTTGTTTCAAGGAAAAATGTGCTGTCTAATTCTCAGGGTGTCGATTTTAATGTGCGAGGAAAATGGTTGCCTAAATTTATTCGATTTTGGCAGCCTGGTGTTTATACGGAGGTATACCACAGTCTAAAGACCGGAAATATTGTGGAACAAAAATTGGTTTCTGGTCCCTTATGGTTTAATCTTCAGAATGGGGGTATTATAGGGGGGTATATTGACGCGAGTGTTCAAAACTTGGAAGAAGATTTTAGTCCAGTGGGTATTCGCATTAAACCAGGTTCTTATTCCTATTTTAGAAAGGGTTTTTTGCTAGCGAGTGATCCCAGTGCAAAATACTCCGGTTCTACGGAATATGGCTGGGGTGGATTTTTTGATGGAACCTTACAAATGATTGATTCTAAGTTTCGGGTGGCGCCCATCCCACACGTGAATTTGGGTTTATCGTGGAACTGGAGCAAATTTGAAAACGTGGGAGTGGCTCAAGAGACGAAAGAAGTGAACTTATTGATTTTGGAGACTCGAATGGCGATCAATCCGCGTTTGCAATTAATCGGCTTCTATCAGAAAAATACGACTGATAATTTGAATTCAGTGAATATGCGATTGGCTTGGGAATACCAGCCCTTGTCTTATGTTTATCTCGTATTTAATACCTTGAATTACCAAGGATCCGATAGCACCCAACAGAAGCAACAAAGTTTTTTAGCTAAATTGTCCTTTCTAAAGCAATTCTAATATGATGATTGAATTACGCAGTGATACGTTTACATTACCCACTCCTGGTATGCGCGAAGCCATGTTTTCGGCTCCTTTAGGGGATGATGTTTTTGGAGAGGATCCTACAGTAAATGCGTTAGAGGAGAAAATGGCAAAGCTTTTCAACAAGGAAGCTGCGCTTTTTTGTGTGTCTGGAACGCAGACAAATCAAATTGCTATTTCGGTTCATGTCTCTAAAGGTCAAGAAGTTATCTGCGACGAGTTATCGCATATCTATTTGTATGAGGGCGGTGGTATCATGGCAAATGCCGGTGCTTCAGTAAAGCTATTAAAAGGGGATTTAGGTCGCTTAAACGTATCTCAGATCCGAGCAGCTATTTCGCCAGATGACATTCACGCCTGCGAAAGTCGTTTAGTTAGTTTAGAAAATACAGTTAATAAAGGTGGTGGAAGTATTTATACATCTGAAGCCTTACAAGAGATATCTGATTTTTGTCGTTCCGTTAACATTCCCCTCCACTTAGATGGGGCACGTATCTTTAATGCGATGGTTGAAACGGGTCAAACTCCGGCTCAATTCGGTGCTTGGTTTGATACCCTTTCTGTTTGTCTTTCCAAAGGTTTAGGCGCACCTGTAGGTTCTATTTTATTAGGATCTAATGAATTTATCAAAAAAGCGCGTCGTGTTAGAAAACGTTTAGGTGGTGGATGGCGTCAAGCAGGATTATTAGCGGCGGCTGGTATTTATGCATTGGATCATCAAGTAGAGCGTTTGAAGGAAGACCATGCGAGAGCACGTCAGATAGCAGCGGTTTGCGAAAGATTACCTTGGGTGAAAGCGATACTTCCTGTTTCTACTAATATCGTTATTCTTGAATTGCAAGACGGTTTGTCATCTGCAACAAAGGTGGCCGAGTTAAAAGAAAAGGGTATTTATTGTGCCCCTTTTGGCCCTACTTATGTGCGTTTTGTCACACATTTAGGATTTGATGATGCGGCACTTCAGGCTTTTTTAGAAAGAATCAAAGAGTAAAATTCCTGCTGATTTGCCTTCTATTAGAAATCAATTCTTATGCAGCGAAAGGCGTTTAAAATGTATTTGTTACCCGGTAATTCGGTGGAATACAAAAAGCGACATGACGAGATTTGGCCTGAATTAGCCGAATTACTTCATCAAGTCGGGATTCAAAATTATTCCATTTTCCTGGACGAAAGCACTCGTACCTTGTATGGTTATTTAGAGGCTCCAGAGTTAAGTGCTTTAGAATCTTTGCCTGCAAAAGAAATAATGAAGCGTTGGTGGGCCTATATGGCTGATATTATGGAAACGAATGCGGATCATTCTCCGGTTGCGATTGATTTAACTCCTGTCTTTTATTTAGCCTAATGAAGAAGCTCCTATTTTTATTAATTCCTTTTGTTGCATTATCAGCAAAGCCCGATCGAGCCGTAGTTTTGAAGCATATGCATTTGGCGAAATCTTATTTTCAAGGTGTTTGGCCTGACGTGACGAAGGTGATTGTGAGTCCGGACAAGACGCGCCCTTCGAACATTTGGACAAGAGCTGTTTTTTACGAAGGCTTAATGGAATTATATAAGTTAGACCCTCGTGCCTCAGACTTGAAATACATGGAGGATTGGGGTGAATTTCATCATTGGTCTTTGCGAAATGGCTTGAAAACCAGGAATGCTGACGACCAAGCCTGCGGGCAAGTGTATTTAGATTTGTTTGATTTGAAGGCAGATTCTGCACGAATCAAACCGATTAAAGAGAATATAGACAACATGGTTGCGACTGAAAAGTCCAATGACTGGTCTTGGATCGATTGTCTTCAAATGAGTATGCCCGTTTTCACTCGTTTAGGCGTACGATTTAAAGATGATCGTTATTTTACCAAAATGCATGATTTATACACCGATACAAAGGTGAAATTATACAATCAGCAGGAGCACTTATGGTGGCGCGATAAAGATTTCATTCCGCCGTATAAAGAGCCAAACGGTACGAATTGTTATTGGTCTCGGGGAAATGGATGGGTTTTTGCTGCATTAGCGAGAACCTTAGATTTGATGCCTGCGAATGCGCCACATCGAGCAGAATATGTGAAAGATTTCCAAGATATGGCTGCAGCTTTATTGTCTTTGCAGCGTAAGGATGGGTTTTATAACGTAAGCTTAACCGATGAGTCAAATTACGGTGGACCTGAACTCACAGGAACTGCTTTATTCGTTTATGGCATGTCCTGGGGAATACGCCAAGGTATATTACCGGAATCAAAATACCAGAAGTCGGTAGATAAAGGCTGGAAGGCTATTGATTCCTGTGTTCAACCCTCTGGTTTCTTGGCTTACGTACAAGGAACAGGTAAAGAGCCTAAAGACGGTCAACCAGTTACGAAGACTTCGGTTCCTAATTTTGAGGACTTCGGTGCAGGATGTTATTTGTTAGCGGGGTCAGAGATCTTAAAGGCGAAATAGTATATTATTAATAGCGTGTAGGATTTTTTTTCTATATTTGCCGTTCAATCAATTCAAACACGATGAAAAAACTTATTATCGGTTCTCTGGTAGGCGGCTTACTTATCTTTATTTGGCAGACTCTATCGCATGTAGCTTTCAATTTACATGAACCTGTTCAGCAATACACAGCCAAGCAAGATTCTATCCTAACTTATTTGAACAAACAGGAATTAGCTCCTGGTGGCTATATTTTACCTCGAATGAGTCACAATCAATCGATGGAAGAGTTAGAAGGTTTTACTAAATCGATCGCTGGAAAACCTTGGGCTCGTGTAATCTTTTATCCTTCTTACAAAACAGATATGACCATGAATATGATTCGTGGTTTCGTTTTAGACGTTTTTATGGTCTTTTTATTGGTTTGGATCATCTCTAAACTTAAAATCCCTAGACGATCTACGATTGTAGGGGTTTCCGTAGTGATTGGCTTGATCGCCTTTTGCAATACCTCCTATACCGAACACATATGGTACCCGGTGTACGATTTACGCGCTCAATTAATTGATGCTGTAGTCGCTTGGGGGCTATGTGGCTTCTGGTTGAGTCGGTATTTTGGCCAAAAAAATTAATTCAAAGGCTCCATCTGGAGCCTTTTTTCTTATCTTGCTTCTTCATAATTCTATTATTCCATGAAAATTAAACATCTCATTATCGGATTGTTCGCGACTTTGTCTTTACAATCTGCCTTTGCACAAGATTATCCAACGGATTATTTAACTCCTGAATTTCACGCAGGTAGACGTGCAGCCTTTAAAGAGAAAATGTCTGATAAAGGCGTCGGTATCTTTTTTGCCTCTCAAACTCGTCAACGTAGCAACGACACGGAGTTTCAATATGCTCAAAACAAGAACTTCTATTATTTAACAGGTCTAGAGGAGCCTAACGCTGTTTTATTGCTTTTCAAGCAACCAGTTACCTTATTAGGAAAGACGGGAACAGAATTTATTTTTGTCCAAAACCGCGATCCATTCAAGGAGCTTTGGACCGGTAGGATTCTAGGAACGGATGGTTTCAAGGCGAAGAGCAAAATGGAAAACGTATTCATTAATGACCAGTTTAATGCCTCGTCTATTTCCTTAGCGGGCGTTGACTCCGTTTATACCTTGTACCGCACAGAAGGAATCTTTGCAAAATACCAGGCAAAACCTGATCCACTAACTCGCATGGCCTCATTGGTGGATAGTTTAGTGATTTCATCCGCAAAGCCTTTGGCCTCTAAAACTACCTTAAATACCTTACGTGCTTTACGTGGAATTAAGCAACCTGAAGAGATTGCCTTAATTCAAAAAGCAGCTTCTATCAGTGTTTTAGGGCATAATGATGTGATGCGTGCCATTAAACCGGGGATGAAAGAATTCCAAGCTCAAGCCATTATGGAATACCATTTCAAGAATGCAGGCTCGGAATATCCAGGTTATAACAGTATTAATGGGGCGGCAGAAAATGCTTGCGTTCTTCACTACATCACGAATTTGAAAACAGTCAAAGAGGGCGATCTATTGTTGAGCGATTGTGCTGCGGAATACCATGGTTATTCAGCTGATGTTACGCGTACAGTTCCAGCTAATGGTAAGTTTACAGAAGCCCAAAAAGCCTTATATGAAATCGTTTTAGCTGCTCAGGATGCAGGTATTGCAGCTTGTAAGGCAGGAGCCCCCTTTGCAGATATAGATGCAGCTTCTCGTGCAGTGGTAAATGCAGGTTTAATTAAACTGGGTATTGCAGCCAATGAGAAAGAAGCGCGTACGTATTTCCCTCACGGAACATCACATCACTTAGGATTAGATGTGCATGACTTAGGACCTCGCGTCTTAGCAGCAGGTGTTGTCGTAACAGTGGAACCAGGTATTTACATTCCTGCAGGAAGTAAATGCGATAAGAAATGGTGGAACATCGGTATCCGTATCGAAGATGATATTTTGATCACAGAGACAGGGAATGTGAATCTTTCCAATGGTTCTCCAAGATCCGTAGCAGAAATCGAAAAGATGGCCGCTCAGAAATCAATTTTTTAAATTAAACCTTTATCAATCATGTCAACAGCTAAAAAATTACTTGTTTTCCTTTTTGTAGGATTATTTATATCATCTTTTAGTTCTTATGCTTCCGATAATCCAGATGCGATTGTTGGTGTTTGGAAAACAGGCGAGGGAACTGCTATGGTGAAGATTTATAAGAATGGAAATAAATACCAGGGTAGGGTAGTTTGGTTAAAAGAACCAATCGATCCTGAGACGGGAAAGCCTAAATTAGATAAGAATAACGAAGATCCTGCGGCTAAATCTAAACCCGTATTAGGTTTAATTAATATTTGGGGCTTTGTGTACAAAAGCGAAAACCTTTGGGAAGAAGGGAATATTTATGATCCTAAAAATGGTAATACCTATTCTTCTACCATGCGTTTGATCAATGGCAATACACTAGAGGTTCGTGGATTTATTGGTGTTTCCCTCATCGGTAGAACAGATACCTGGACAAGACAGGTTGCAAAATAATAAGGTATAAAAAAGGCTCCGATTGATTTTTCGGAGCCTTTTTTTATTAAGGAGAAACCAAGTTTAAACTGATATTAAAGTAGAGTGGATTCCCCAGCTTACTGTTGAAATACCGTTCGTTATTTTCTTTTCCATCGTAGGTGTTCATCACGTCAAATCGGTAATTATAGCGTAGACCGACTTGGGCACTGAACCATAAAAATCCGGTGATTTTCTTGTCCCACATGATTCTTGGCTTTAACTCTCCTCGTTGGATGTAAAATAAATCGCGCTGATTAGACGGGATAGGCATAGAGAATTGGTTTCCTTCTAATTCGAAACCTACCTGAATCATATTGGAGGTGTTGATATTGTATCTGATATGTCCTTTTGCTGGGAGTAATAATTCCATGCCCCATTTGTCATTGAATGTTTTGTTCCAAAACAATACCGGGAAATACATCATCCTGCCAGCCCTATAGGATCTAGCAATACCTGTACCGATCATGTTTTTCTCTGACTTTTTCCATCCATAAATAGCTGTTGCACTAAGGGTTAGCGCATTCGAGGTAACTTTTGCGTTTTCAGTAAACAGTCCATTCACATCAGCACTAGCTTGAAAAATCAGGAAGTTAGTCTCATTCAGCGGTTTAAAAATAGTGGTATTTATTCCCGCACTGATGAGAGATGTTTGATTCAGTAATTTAGTGAAGGAATTGCTGTTTGCATTTTCTACTTGAAATTGAGACCCCCAGTAGTTAGCCCCCAATTGCCAAATTATTTTGTTAGTGGCAATCACCGGTATATTTACTTGGGCTCTAAATGAATTGACTTGATTAACGTGTCTTTCATCTAATTGGGTAATATTTTCCGCAATTCGAATTCCTGGCATGTGAAATTCTCCCGTATAGTCGTAGCCTAAACTAATAATTTTTTGAGGTGTTTGGTTCAGTACTTTCTGGGTGGTATATCTTTTTACTCCTTCAGGCTCACCGTAGTTGCTGTAATCCTCTAAGATGTCGGTGCTATCTGTTTGGGAAAAGGATAAAAAGGAAAGACAGGATAATAGGATGGTTAAGTATATTTTCATTGTTGATGTTTATATTTTGTAAATATATTTCAAAATGATTAATCTAACACCAGTTCATAAAAAAAGCACTCACAAAGTCTTTCGATTTTATGAATGCTTTTAACTGAACAAAACGTCCATCTGTGGAATCGGAGGGACTCGAACCCTCGTCCAAACCTAGAGAACTGATGCTTTCTACACGTTTAGATTTGATTAATTTTCGATGTTAAATAGGTTCAGATCAGACCTTACCTAACACTTATCCTCTGGATACTACTGATTCATTAGAGAAATCAAAATCA
>JBJOIV010000003.1:0-55828 GCA_046046955.1 Bacteroidota bacterium
ATGAAGGAATGATTCGCGAAGGCGAAGAATTAGCAGAGCTAGACGATAAAATCGTAGTTAAGATTCCTATGATCAAGGACGGTATTAAGGCCTTGAAATATTTTTCAGAAAGAGGGATTAAAACGAATTGCACCTTGGTATTTTCAGCTGGTCAAGCTTTGCTTGCGGCTAAAGCAGGTGCAACTTACGTTTCCCCTTTCATCGGTCGTTTAGATGATATTTCATTCGACGGGATTGAATTGATTGAGCAAATTCGTTTAATCTATGACAATTACGAGTTTGATACCCAAATCTTAGCGGCCTCTGTTCGTCACCCCATGCACATTATCAAATGTGCTGAAGCGGCAGCTGATGTGATGACAGGTCCTTTATCTGCGATGTTAGCTTTATTAAAGCATCCATTAACTGATAACGGATTAGCTCAATTTTTAGCGGATCACGCGAAAGCAAACTCCTAATTAAAAAAGCCATTTCTATGTCTGTTTTATCTTTTGAACAAGTAACAATTTCACAGGAAGGTGTTAACACGCTGGAAGACATTAATTTAACGATTAACGAAGGAGATTTTTATTATTTAATCGGTAAGACGGGGAGTGGTAAAAGTACCTTCTTCCGTAGCATTATCGCTGAATTAGGTATTCAATCGGGTACTGCTTCGGTGGCAGGTTATTCATTGAATACCATCAAGCGTTCTGAAGTTCCTTATTTGCGTCGCAAATTGGGTTTTGTATTCCAAGACTTTCAATTGCTGACAGACCGCAATGTGGAGAAGAATCTTTCTTTTGTTCTAGAGGCCACTGGACACACGAATAAAGAGGAGATTCGCTTTAAGATTGAAGAGGTTTTAGCTCGTGTGGGCATGAGTTCTGCTATTTCCAAGCGTATTCACCGTTTATCTGGGGGAGAACAACAACGTATTTGTATTGCTCGTGCGATCTTGAATAACCCTGTATTATTGTTAGCTGATGAGCCTACGGGTCACTTAGATCCGGAAGTTTCGTTAGAAATTATGCAATTGTTCAAGGAGTTGAATCAAAGCGGAATGGCCATCATTATGGCTAGTCACGATTACAACACGATGACAAAGGTTCCTGGCCAAATTCTCAAGTGCGAAGGGGGCAAAATCTTCCCTGTTTCCAGCCTATAATTACTTTCCTGTATAGTAAACCACAGGAATGATACATTCCTCTAGTGAAATTCCTCCGTGTTGGAAGGTGTTTCGGTAGTGATTTACATATTGATTATAATTGTTTGGGTAGGCAAACAGATTATCCTCTTTAGCGAATACATAGGTCGTTGAAACATTCGGTTTAGGCAAGAAGATGTTCTCAGGCTTTCGGCAAACCATCATTTTGTTCGTCGTATCCCAATTCAAATTCTTCCCCTGTTTGTAGCGTAAATTCGTATTGGTATTGCGATCTCCTACAATTTTAATCGGGTTTTGAACGCGTATCATTCCATGGTCCGTTGTGATGATGACACGTCCTTTTTTCTCTGCAATCTTCTTCAATAAATCAAAAAGAGGGGAGTGTTGGAACCAGCTAGCGGTCAAACTTCTATAAGCTGACTCATCGGGAGCTAATTCCTTAATCATGGCCATATCTGTTCTCGCATGCGAAAGCATATCCACGAAATTATAGACGATGACATTCAAATCATTAGTGGCTAATTTGTTGAAATTATCCACTAATTGTTTGCCTTGGTATTGGTGTACAATTTTATGGTAAGAGCTTTTTGCGTTGATTTTAAGTCGTTTCAATTGCTCTTGTAGGTAAAATTCTTCTTGCTTGTTAAACCCTTCCTCATCCTCGGAATCCCCTACGTCATACACCCATTTATCTGGGTAGTTTTTCGCGATTTCTGAAGGCATCATACCTGCAAAGATGGAATTTCTGGCATAGGCCGTAGTAGTAGGTAAGATGGAATAATACTTGTTTTCTGACTCTAATCGGAAGTATTCCTGAATGTATTTGTCGAGGGTTTTCCACTGGTCAAAGCGCAAGTTGTCTATGAGGATAAAATAGAGCGGGCTTTTGTCATTTAGTTTAGGGAAAACATGTTTGCGCATCAGTAGATGCGATAAGATGGGGGTGTCAGCATCGGGCTTTTGCAACCAATCTTCGTAGTTTTTCTCAATGAACTTGCTAAAATGGGCATTCGCTTCATTTTTCTGATTGTTCAAAACTTCTGCCATCGACTTGTTTTCCGTCGTATCGATTTCGAGTTCCCAATACACCAATTTCTCGTAAATGTCTGACCACTCTTTGGCATTCAGACGATCCTGGTACTGCATCGACAAGGCTAAGAACTCCTGCTGGTAGGTGATATTCGTTTTGCCTTCTTCTAGTCTCTTTTTATCAAATATACGTTTAACAGAAAGTAATAATTGATTCGGATTCAGGGGTTTAATTAGGTAATCAGCTATTTTAGAACCGATGGCATCCTCCATCAATTCCTCCTCCTCTGATTTAGTAATCATAATCACCGGAAGATTTGGCCTGATTTTTTTAATGTGCAGCAAGACCTCTAATCCTGACATGCCTGGCATATTTTCATCTAAGAATAAGATGTCGAATTTCTGCGTTTCCACTAATTCAAGCGCATCTGATCCGGAATTCACGGTAAATACTTCATAACCTTTGCTCTCTAAAAACAAGATGTAGGGTTTCAATAAATCGATTTCATCGTCTGCCCAAAGTATTTTATACGTCATTGTTCAATTATTTACCGTTCGAGCCTAAAATTAGCTAATTTTACTGCGACATCCATGTTAATATATGTTATTAGATCAACCTGTTCAATTCACACAAACCGCGAAAGATAATTTGCGATTAATTGCCTTTCCGGAACCTTTTTTACGGGTGGGGATGCGCGGAGGAACATGTGGAGGTACTTATGTACTCGGTTTTGATTCGAAAACAGAAAATGACGAGGAATATATAATTGATGAAATACCGGTCATAATTGATCGAAGACAATTACTTTTTGTCTTGGGAACTGAAATTTCCTATGAAGCCCAAGGCAATGGTTTTTTTCTCCATAAACCCGTGAAAAAATGAAATTTGCTGCCATCGACATCGGTTCAAATGCCGCCCGCCTTCAAATATCTAGTGTATTAGAAAATGAGGGTGTCATTAGTTTTAAACGGATTGAGTACGTTCGTTTCGCTTTGCGTTTAGGCCATGATGTATTCTCTGATGGGCTGATTTCACCGGAATCCGAGGTGCGTATTTTTAAATTATTGCATGCCTATAAATTATTGATTGACCTGCATGAGGTGAAGGATTATGCCATTTGTGCTACGTCAGCGATGCGGGAGGCCTCTAATTCGGCGGAGATTATTACGCGTATCCATAAGATTTTGGATATGAAAATTCAGTTGATTGATGGCAGTAGAGAAGCAGAGTTAATTAACGATGTGGTGGTTCAGTCCCTGCATCCGAAGAAAAATTATTTACACATTGATGTGGGTGGGGGTAGCACGGAATTGAATATCTACCGTAACCGAGAGAAATTAGCTTCTAAATCATTTAAAATCGGCTCTGTTCGTTTGTTGGAAGGAACAGAAAAAGAAGGTGATTGGGAAAAAATGCGTAATTGGATCACCACTCAAAAGCAGCTGATTCCGGGAGAAATGGAAGCGATTGGAACCGGAGGTAACATGGCGAAATTATTTAACCTATCGAAGCCAGCTGCTGAGGAGAAGTCCATGACTTTTGATGCCTTATTTGAGATGGCTGCCTATGTAGGGTCTTTTTCATTCGAGGATCGGGTGAATAAGTTGCGATTGAATACAGACCGGGCGGATGTAATTGTGCCTGCGGCTTCTATCTATTTGACAGCGATGGAATTAGGAGGTTGTAAGTCTATTTTAGTGCCCGACTTGGGTTTAAAGGATGGAATTCTCCAAATGTTGTACGATCGCTATCTGAATCGCAAGAAATAGTTATTTTTCTATTCGGTACACGAGTCCCATCGATAGGATTTGAGAAAATTGCCAATTAGGATCCTGGTCGTAGTCACGAAAGAGAACCATTTGGAGATTCGTGCTAACATACTTGTTCACTTTCATCGTGACATTCGCATCTAACCGATGCACGATGCTGTTCGATAAGGTTAATCGAAAATAGTCGATTAAAGCGGAATAACGTGCCTTTACATTAATATTTTCCCATACATCTTTATCGATGTTTACCAGGTATTGGAATACGAATTGGTTACGAATATTGTCCCCTGGTTTTTCTAAACCATATAGACCTGCCCTAGAAATGGCTTGGTCAAATACAAAGGTTTGGCGTAAACTACCAATACCTATTCGCGTGTAAAAGGATTTGTCCGGATGGTATTCAAGTCCCATCGAGGAGGTTAAATAGGCGGGAGCAAAGAGACTAGAAATCAAGGAATCGACTGGTACACCCGCCTTGTTTTTTTTGCCATATTCATAGCCATTAAAGAATTGTGTTTGGAAGTTAGTAGAACCATAAAAATCCCACTTAGGGCTAATTCGGTAACCAGCTTTAAATTCGTAGGCAATGCGGTCGATGTTTTTGCGAAGACTTTGGGTACGGTTTTGGAGAAATCCAACTTGTAAATTAAGGTCAGAGTTTAAACGCCAAGACTCATTGGAAACATTCGCGGTATGATTTAAATACCAACCAATGGCCAGGGTATTCGTTCCTCCACCTTTCCAGTTATCGCTAAAACTGGATTGATTTAGGTTAATTCCTGAAGTCATCACTTGCTTCCATTTATTTGCTGTTGAATCCGCCTTTGATTCCCCAAAAACGGGACTTAAAGTGGATAAAAAGCAAAAAAAGATAAGAGCAATTAACTTCATTTGGCAAAGGTACGAAAAAGCTGTTTCAATGGTTTATTTTCCTATGGATAAACGTATCTGTCCTGAAAAGGCCTCCGACGGAGCTAGTTCAATTAGCCCATCCCCCGTATTAAAAGCATCGGTATTCGCCGTCATAGGTTCAATGGCCACAGAACTAAAACCTTCTGGTTGGAAGACCACCAGGAATGGGAATAAAATCGAAGATTGCTCTAAAATCAACCTTTTTCGATGTTTGGTATCAATGAATTCGGTGCGATGAATTTCCATTGGTTCTAAACGAAATACGTGATCAATTTTATCCGTACTGAATTTAAATTGTTGTTTTCCGTTCAGATTTTCCTCTTTCAATGGAATCATTTGGGAGTCAGATAAAAATCGGCTGATGGGTTTAAAATTAATCTCTAAATCGTCTACCGTTGTATCTGGAAAGCTGAAATAAGGATGCCATCCACAGGCGAATGGAAGAGGGTCATTCCCTGTATTCTTAGCCTCAAATGTCACTTCTAAAGCGCCTGAATCTGTTAAGGTATAGGTGTATTGGAATTGAAAAGGGAAGGGGTAATTAGGTTCCTCTCCCATGTATTCGTGTTTTAAAGTGACTGATGAACTTGATTGCTTAACGAGTGTAAAGGACTTTCTAGCTAATAGACCATGAATGGCGTTGCCTAATGCTGGTTCATTGATGGGTAATTGGTAGTTTTTGCCTTTAAAGGAATAATTTCCATTGCGAACTCGATTAACCCAAGGAGTTAAGAGGGCAGATGGATGATATGGATTGCTTTCTAGTGAATGATTATTGCTTCCAGGCAGATCAATGAGGGATAAGCCTGCTAAATTTAATTCGATTAAGCTAGCCCCCGTTTGCGCCTGGATGACCGCATAATCCCCGATTGAATTACTAATTTTTATTTCCATAGTGTCTTCTCTTCTATGCCCATGCCATATAGGGCAAAATCATATTTTACTGGGTCTTTTGGATCTAATTCTCGTAAGGTATTCGTTAATGCCAAAGCCGTTTTCCAGTTAGCCTTCTCTTCTTTCATCAATCCTAATTGTCCTGCCGTGCGCATCGCGTGCACATCGAGTGGACAAACTAATTGAGTTGGTTTTATGCTATTCCAAAGTCCAAAATCAACTCCCGCCTCATCTTTTCTAACCATCCAGCGCAGAAACATGTTGATTCGTTTACAGGCTGAATTTTTCAAAGGTGAGGCAATGTGCTTCTTCGTTCGCTCAGGGGACCATTCTGAGTCAAAAAAATAGTGATAGAATCCATTCAGGCCATTTTCTATCGTCAGATCTTCTGAACTTAATCCTTTGGTAAACGCTGATTCTAAGGAATTAGTATGTGAATAATGCCGTTTAAAAAAATCAATAAAATAGAGTGTGTCAGGGTATTGAAAGGTTCGGTGTTTGAAGAGCTCAAATCGCTTTAAATCAGCATCCTGATGATGTAGAATGAAGTCATAGGGAGCACCATCCATCAGATTAATGAGGGTATGGGCATTCTGAAGAATCGTTTTTCGTTGTCCCCAAGCTAATATCGCCACCCAAAAGCCCATAATTTCTTTGTCTTGTAAACGACTAAAGGAATGGGGAATTTGAATGGGATCGTGCTCAATAAAGCGCGGATGATTGAAAAAAGCGAATTTCTCGTCTAAGATGGTCGCGATTTTTTCTGAAATCATTTTCGGCTAAAAAAGGCGATGATTCTGGAAGGAAAAGAGAATAGCCAAACCAATACAGTAACTACAGTCGAAAAAACCGCAATAAAGGGGTAGGATAAAATAAAAAATATTTCAAAAACTACGTGCCCAGCCGTAATAGGTCTTTTTCTTTTGTTCATTACTGTAATAAATAGGAGATTTCAGCTCTCACGCGTTTGTCTACCGCATTCAATTTCTCGAAAGCCTTAGGGGAAAGTTTGATGATTACTTTGCTATCACCACCCGGTAAACGCCCGATTACTTTTACCCAAATGCTTTGGTTGTTGGTTAAGTTTTTTACTAAAACCAATGTCCCAATAGGGGCAGTGCGATGAAGTGCTAAGAATTTACCTGAATTGTCAGGTACATCGATTAGTTCTGCAATTCCCGTTTCGATTTTCTTTTTAATGTCCTCTGGTCCTTTTTCTTTTGCAGGTGCTTCCGCAACCAGAGCAGGAGCAGGAAGAGTCACTGCAGCCGTTGTTTTAGCAGGCAATAAACTCGCTTTGTCCACTACAATAGTCGATTTTGTGCCAGAAGGGTCTGAAACGATCAAACGTTGACCTTCTTGTAAACGATCAGATGTCAAGTTATTCCATTTGCGTAAATCCGCCATGGTCACTTTGTGCATGTTCGCCACAGAAAGTAAACCCTGCTTAGGTGCTACGATGTGTATTTCAGCTTCTTTAGGGGATTCTGGTGCTTTTTCCTCTACTACTTTAGGTGCAGGATTGCTTTCCTCTAAGTAATGAAGTGGGATGTAAAGAATTTCTCCGGTTTTAACAGGAATTTCGATATCTGCGTTAGCCGATTTGAATTCTGTCAGGGATAAGTTATAACGCTTTAAAATGGAGAATAGGGATTGTTTAGGTCCTACTTTGAATAGCAAAAATGTCTTATTGTTTTCCTTTTTTAATCCTAGGGAATCTAGCGTAGTAGCCTTTGCTGCTAGATTTAATCCGATTAAAAAGGCAATTAGCAGAGTTAATTTATAATTTTTCATAAATCACAAGTTTGATTTTGTCCTTTACAAAAATTAATTGGTCATTAAGTAAGGTAAAGGTATGGTAACCGATGGCATCTCCTTCTGCGATTAGTTCTAGAACTAAGGTCTCGAAGGCTAAATTGCAAACCCGAAGGTAATTTTTCCAGCCATTATCGTAAAGATAATAAGAAAATAATAGCTTATCCTCACCTTCAAAATAATCTATTCCCTTCGCAATGATTTCGTTGAATTGTTGCTTGAAAAAAGTTTGGAAGTCTTTGAAATAGTCTTGGCTTTCTTCGTAATGCTGCGGGTTTTGAAAGCGAAAAGGGCTCTCTGTGATTAGAGGCCTCGGTTTTTCCTCTTTCAAAAGTGCTACCGGCTGCAGAGAATAGGTCTGAATCGATTCGATACCCGGATTTTTTGACTGCTGTAATTTGATAAAAACGGCCTCTTTTTCGTTCCCAAAGTGGAAGTTTAATTGGGCATAATCTGCTGGAGCTTTACCTAATAGTTCCACTTTTTTAGAACGTAGTTCGCAGGAATGCCAAAAAGCTTCTCCATTTCCTCTCGTTTCAATCCATAAACGTGGTTCTTCGGGTGTTCCCCAGTAGCGGATACTCCAGATAGCTTCAGTAAAGGAATGTTCGAAAAATGCGGACAATGGGTCGAAAGTTTGGAAATTATGTGCAAATTTGGCAAAATTCTATCGAAAAAACGTATTAAATATGCTGCACGGCAAAAAAGTAGCCGCGATTATTCCGGCTCGTTTCGCATCCACTCGATTTCCAGGAAAGCCTTTAGTTGATCTAGGTGGAAAGCCAATGATTCAGCGTACCTATGAGCGTGTGAAAGCTGTTAAAGGCTTCGATCGCATTGTAATCGCTACAGATGACCAGCGTATTTTTGATGCAGCAAAAGGATTTGGGGCTGAGGTGATGATGACTTCTTCACAACACCTGACAGGTACCGATCGTTGTGCAGAAGTGCTTAGCAGACTGGGTGAAGCGGTAGATTACGTGGTGAATATTCAAGGTGATGAGCCTTTTATTGAACCAGCGCAATTAGAAGAAGTAGCGGCTGGTTTTGAATCAGGCGCACCGATTTTAACCCTCATAAAAAAAATAACAGACGCTGAAACCTTATTTAATACCAATACGCCTAAAGTGATTCGCGATGAAGAAGGGAATGCACTCTATTTTTCTCGCCAAACAATTCCCTTTTTAAGAGGGGTGGAGCCTTCAGCTTGGTTGAATAAACATACATTTTTCAAACATATCGGATTGTATGCCTACAGGGCAGATATTTTGCCAGGTTTAAGTGTCTTGAAGCCGACTAGCTTGGAGCTGGCTGAATCGCTAGAGCAATTGCGTTGGATTCAAAATGGCATCCAAATTAAAGCCATTGAAACGCAATTTGAAACGATAGGAATTGATTCCCCGGAAGATCTAGAAAAAATTCAAAAAATGGGCCTCATTTAGCCTGAAAAGCGGTATATTTGCTAGATTTTTGGCATAAACATCAGTCTAAAGATCTTCTATACAAATGCAAAGACCGAATATAAAAGACGTATTACGCGAAAAGATTTTAGTTCTTGACGGCGCAATGGGTTCTTTAATCCAACAATACAATTTAACGGATGCCGATTACCGCGGCGAACGATTCAAAAATTTCCCTCACGAGGTAAAAGGAAATAATGATTTATTATCGATCACACGTCCCGATGTGATCAAGGAAATTCACGCGAAATACTTTACGGCTGGTGCTGATATCGCAGAGACCAATACCTTTTCAGGTACGTCTATTGCCATGGCGGACTACCACATGGAGGATTTAGTATATGAATTAAACTACGAGTCTGCGAAAATTGCTCGGGAAGTGGCCGATGAATTTACAGCAAAGGATCCGTCGAAACCGCGTTACGTGGCAGGGTCGATTGGACCTACGAACCGTACACTTTCTTTATCACCTGATGTAAACGATCCGGGATATAGAGCTGTTACTTTTGATGAACTAGTAGAAGCCTACACAGAACAAATACACGGTTTAGTGGAGGGTGGAGCGGATTTGCTTCTAGTAGAGACGATTTTTGATACCTTGAATGCGAAGGCGGCATTGTACGCCATCGATCAATATTTTAAACAACATCCATCGAAGCCTTACTTGCCTGTAATGGTTTCAGGAACGATTACAGATGCGTCTGGTCGTACCTTATCAGGCCAAACAACGGAAGCCTTCTTGACCTCCGTTTCACACATGCCTTTGCTTTCAGTAGGCTTAAACTGTGCTTTAGGCGCGGATTTAATGCGTCCTTATGTGAAGACCTTGAACGATAAATCCCCTTTCCTAGTTTCTGCTCACCCGAATGCAGGCTTGCCGAACGAAATGGGGGAATACGATCAATCTCCCGCTGAAATGGCCGTAATTATTGATGATTTCTTAGCGAATGGCTTCTTGAATATCATCGGTGGATGTTGCGGAACAACCCCAGCCCACATTCAAGCGATTGCGGAGGTGGCTGCGAAACACAAGCCACACGTGATTCCGGAGGAAAATGTGAACCAAAAACTATCCGGTTTAGAGCCTTTAGAGATTACGGAATTAACCAATTTTGTGAACGTAGGTGAGCGCTGTAACGTGACGGGTTCGAAGAAATTTGCGCGTTTAATTCGCGAAGAGAAATTTGAAGAAGCCATCGCAGTGGCTCGTGAGCAGGTAGACGGTGGTGCGCAGATTTTAGACATCAACATGGACGAAGGGATGATTGATGGCGTGAAGATGATGCCACAATTCTTGAATTTATTGATGGCTGAGCCAGATATCGCCCGTTTACCGATCATGATTGACTCCTCGAAATGGGAGGTAATTGAAGCCGGTTTAAAGTGCGTTCAAGGAAAGTCTGTGGTTAACTCGATCTCGTTGAAAGAAGGGGAGGAGAAGTTTATCGAATCAGCGAATAAGGTCAAAATGTATGGTGCATCCGTCGTGGTGATGGCTTTTGACGAGACTGGACAGGCAGATTCTTACGAGCGTCGTATCGAAATTTGTAAAAGAGCCTACGATATTTTAGTAGATAAAGTCGGATTCCCGGCTCAGGATATCATTTTTGATCCGAATATTTTAACGGTTGCAACCGGAATTGAAGAGCATAATAATTATGCCGTTGATTTCATCAAGGCGACCAAATGGATCAAAGAAAACCTGCCAAACGCAAAAGTATCGGGTGGGGTATCTAATATTTCCTTCTCTTTCCGTGGGAACGAATTAGTGAGAGAGGCAATGCATACCGTATTCTTATACCATGCGATTAAAGCTGGTATGGATATGGGTATTGTAAACGCCAGTCAATTAGGTGTTTATGACGACATTGATAAGACCTTACGTGATTTGTGTGAGGATGTTTTATTAAACAGAAATCCAGAATCGACTGAGAAATTAGTGGCCTACGCAGAGACGGTTAAGTCTGCAGGTAAGGAGCAAGTGGTGGATGATGCGTGGAGAAAAGAACCGGTGAACAAGCGTTTAGAGCACGCCTTGATTAAAGGTTTGACCGAATTCATTGATGAGGACGTAGAAGAAGCTCGTCAATTAGTGGAGCGCCCGATTCAGGTAATCGAGGGTCCTTTGATGGATGGAATGAACGTGGTGGGGGATTTGTTTGGGGAAGGGAAAATGTTCTTGCCTCAGGTAGTGAAGTCTGCGCGTGTCATGAAGAAGGCCGTGGCTTATTTATTGCCTTTTATTGAAGCAGAAAAGAAAGGTGGAGAAAGTTCTTCGGCTGGTAAGATTTTGATGGCGACCGTGAAAGGTGACGTTCACGATATTGGTAAAAACATCGTAGGAGTGGTATTAGCTTGTAATAATTACGAGGTAATCGACATCGGTGTGATGGTGCCTTGTGATAAAATCTTAGCCGCAGCGAAAGAGCATAATGTCGATATCATCGGTTTGTCTGGCTTGATCACTCCGTCTTTAGATGAGATGGTGTATGTGGCCAAAGAAATGGAGCGCCTTGGTTTCAAAGTGCCTCTTTTGATTGGTGGAGCTACCACATCTCGTATCCACACGGCCGTTAAAATTGATCCTCACTATTCTGGACCGGTGATTCACGTATTAGATGCCTCGCGTTCTGTACCAGTGGCGGGTCGTTTATTGCAAAGTGAATTAACTTCACAAGAAATCTTTAATGAGATTAAAACGGAATACGCGGAATTAAGAACGGCTCACGCTGCCCGTCAGCAAGAGAAAAATTATTTATCCATCGATCAGGCTCGCGCAAAATCGAGTGGCATTGATTGGACTGGATTTAAAGCGAAAAAACCGTCTTTCTTAGGCGTGAAATATTTTGAGGATTATTCTTTGGAAGAAATTGCGAAGTACATCGACTGGACTCCGTTCTTCTCGACGTGGCAATTGTCTGGTAAATACCCACGTATTTTTGATAATGAAGTAGTAGGTAAAGAGGCGAAGAAATTATTTGATGATGCGCAGGCTTTATTGAAGGAAATTATCGCGAATAAATCGCTTCAGGCCAAAGCTGCACTCGGTTTCTTCCCAGCTAACTCACTAGGAGATGATATCATCTTGCACGATTATGTGGAGAAGGCTTTAGAGGTGGCTTGTGAAAAACACGGTTCACACCAGCAAGTTTCTTATGAGATTCAGACGAAAGATGAATCATCCGATAAGAGTCAATGGTTACACCATTTACGTCAGCAAGGCCAAAAAGCGAGCACGCTTCCGAACCGTTGTTTAAGCGACTTTATTGCTCCATTAAACTCAGGAGAAACAGATTATATAGGTGCTTTTGCAGTGACGACTGGTTTAGGAATTGAAGCGCTTTTAGATAAATACGAGAAGGAGCATGATGACTATAACTCCATCATGGTGAAGGCATTAGCCGATCGTTTAGCGGAAGCTTTTGCAGAATTATTGCATGAGCGAGTGCGCAGAGAATTCTGGGGGTATGCTTCTGAGGAGACTTTGAATAACGAAGATTTGATTGCGGAGAAATACCAAGGTATTCGTCCGGCACCAGGTTATCCGGCTTGTCCTGATCATACGGAGAAGAAGCGCTTATTTGAGTTATTAGATGCGGAGAGGCAAATAGGCATTCAATTAACGGAGAGTTATGCGATGTATCCTGCCTCAGCGGTGTCAGGTTTCTACTTCTCTCATCCGGAAAGTACGTATTTTGGTTTAGGTAAGATTGCTAAAGACCAAGTGTCAGATTATGCGAAACGCAAAGGCATGTCCTTGGACGACGTAGAAAGATGGTTAAGCCCAGTTTTGAATTATGACTAAGATTACAAAATACTTTGAGGAAGCGGCGGGAAAAACACTTTTCTCGATTGAGATTATTCCACCGATGAAGGGTCAACATTTGGGCGAATTAATGTCGCACATCGAGCCTTTAATGGAGTTTAAGCCTCCGTTTATCGAGGTGACTTATCATCGTGAGGAATATGTGGAAAAAGTTATCGACGGTATTTCTAAGCGTATTCCGATTCGCAAGCGTCCAGGTACCTTAGGCATCTGCGCCTCTATCATGCAGCGATTTCAAATCGAAGCGGTTCCCCACGTAATTTGTGGTGGATTTACGAAAGAGGAGACGGAAGATTTCTTGATTGATTTACATTATTTGGGCATAGAAAATGCGCTTTTGTTACGCGGTGACCAAGAAAAGGGTGAAGCTCAATTTGTGCCTAAGCCAGGTGGTCATGCCTATGCGAACGAATTAGTAGAACAGGTGGCTGCCATGAATAAAGGCATTTTATTGCATGAGGAGACCGAATCCTTACCTACGAATTTCTGCATTGGTGTTGCTGGTTATCCGGAGAAGCACATTGATGCGGTTTCATTCGATCAAGACCTGAAGTATTTAAAGCAAAAGGTAGAGGCTGGTGCGGATTATATCGTTACCCAGATGTTCTTCGATAATGCAAAGTATTTTGATTTCGTTAAAAAATGCCGTGAAATAGGTATTCATGTGCCTATTATTCCAGGTTTGAAACCCTTGGCAACGGAACGCCAATTAGACATTTTGCCAGAAATCTTCCATTTAGAGATTCCGTCTGAATTTGTAAATGAGGCGCGTAAATGTACTAATAATGCTTCCATTAAGCAATTAGGAATTGAATGGGCAGTTCAACAAGGAAAAGAATTAATTCAAGCCGGAGTTCCCGCGCTTCATTTCTATACGATGAGCAAGTCTGATAGTGTGAGAGCTATCGCTGAAAAACTTTTCTAATGAAGGTCTTAGTCTATGGTGCGAGTACAAACCCAAGCAGATATGCTTATATCGCGACAGAATTGCTTTTGCAGCACCAGCATGAGGTTTCTTTAGTTGGAATTAAGAAAGGGGAGGTGCTAGGTTTGACCATTCAGCAAGATCAACCTGTTTTAAAAGATATCGATACGGTTACCTTGTATGTAGGTCCTGCTAATCAGAAAGGGCTTTTTGATTATTTAAAGGCAGTAGCCCCAAGACGTGTGATATTCAATCCCGGAACGGAGAATCCGGAACTCGAAAGAGCATTAGATAAAGTGGGAATTCGAACAGAAGAGGCCTGCACGCTTGTTTTATTGCATACAGGCCAGTTTTAAGATCTATTGAGCTACTAAAGTAAACTCAAATTCCTCCATAATTAAGTTCGCTAGCAATTTCTTGCACGCATTGGTTACCACCTCATTTGCCTCAGCTTCTGATGCTGCTTCCACCGTTAATGTAATGTGCTTGCCTATACGAACGCCATCTACTTGGTTAATACCTAAGTTTTGCAAGCCAATAAGTACCGCTTTTCCCTGAGGGTCAAGGATTTCTTTTTGAGGCATTACGTTGATTTCAGCTAAGAATTTCATTATTTGTTTGGATTTAAAAGGAAAATAAGGCCGGATAGGAGGATGTATGCGATCACTAAAACCGGAATTGCTGCAAATTTAAGCATAACAAGGGCAGCAATGCAAAAAATAAGGAAAATGAATTTCACTTGATTACTTTTCCAATCCCAAGTCTTAAACTTAAAGGCTAGCAAGGGCAATTCGCATACTAACAGATAACTCATCACCACGGCATAAATTAACAAGCCTTTGAAGTTTAGAATATAGGCACTGAATTCCGGCTGGAAATGTAAAATCAAAGGTAAGGATGCAATTAATAGACCATTGGCAGGAGTTGGAACACCGATGAATTGATCGCTTTGGCGGGTATCGATGTTGAATTTTGCTAAACGATACGCTGACATTAAAGCCAAGGCAAAGACCATAAATGGCTTATAAAATCCGAATAGTCCCACGGTGCATTGTGACCCGCAACTTTGTTCTACTAGTGAAAACAGAATAAAGGCAGGTAAAACCCCGAATGAGACCATGTCCGCTAAGGAATCTAATTCTTTCCCTAAATCAGAGTAAGCCTGTAAAGCTCGGGCTAAAAAACCATCGAAGAAATCGCAAACAAGCGAGATAAACATACAATAGGAGGCGCTCACTAAATCGCCTTGCATTACGAACCAAAGTCCAATACATCCAGCCAGTAAATTGCCCAGCGTCAATAGGTTAGGGATTTCTTTTTTCATGCTTTTACGTAAGGATTAGACACTTTTTCATCACCTATCGTGGTGCTTCCGCCATGTCCTGGGTACACAATTGTTGAATCGGGTAACGTATATAATTGTGTTTGAATACTCTTGACTAAATCAGCGTGGTTACAAAGCGGGAAGTCTGTTCTACCTACACTTCTTTTAAATAAAACGTCACCATCAAATAATAGACCTTCTTTTTCGAAGTACAAAGCTACATGACCTGGTGCGTGCCCAGGGACAAATAAGATCTTGATTTCCATTTCACCTATCTGAAGTATTTGGTTATCCTCATACCAAACATCTACGTCAGAGGCTTGGTAATGGGGGAAACCATAGACTTGCGCTCGATTTGCGGCATCTTTTAATAAAGGCTCATCTTTCGGATGCAAGTAAAACGGAATCTTGTATTCTTGTCTGAAATATTCCACGCCTAACACATGATCAATGTGCGCGTGGGTATTTAAGATGTGAGTTAATGTAATCTTTTTCTCTTCCAGGAAGTTTTTTAAGGTTTGGCGTTCTTCATAGGTATAACAACCCGGATCCACTATAATCCCGGTTCCATTTTCATCCCAGATGATATAGGTATTTTCTTGAAATGGATTCAGCGTAAAGGCTTGGTGAAAGATCATATTTATTTACCTAAAAGGAATATACAAGGTTTTTTGTGCAAATCGGGTTGCAATTTCGCCCAGTCGCTTGCTTTCTTTGTTTGGACAAAACCGGAGGGCGCAGTTATATCACAAGCAATGCAAATTAAGGAATCTGGTGCACATTGTGCAATCAGATCTTCTAATAAAGCATTGTTTCGATAAGGGGTTTCAATGAAAATTTGCGTTTGCCCCCACTTAGCTACATCGCGGTCTAGTTGTTCGATTTTACGAATCCGTGCAGCTTTATCGATGGGGAGGTAGCCGATGAAGGCGAAACTTTGGCCTGAAAATCCAGATCCCATTAAGCCTAATAAGATAGATGAGGGGCCTACTAAAGGTAAAACTTCGAAACCCTGTTGTTGTGCGATGGATACTGCCAAAGCACCCGGATCAGCCACCCCAGGGCAACCGGCTTCTGAAATAATACCAATGTATTCGACCGCTGCGTACTTCTTATAGAAGTCAGAGACCGTTTTAGACTGGGTGTCTTTGTCTAGTATTTCGAAAATCAAATCCTCAATCTGAATGCCTAGTTTCAATTCACTAATGAACCTCCTTGCCGTCCGGACATTTTCGACTAAAAAATGTGTTGTCTGCTTTAATGCCGTTAAAATTTGAGGGCTTAATACCTCGGTTGAGGTATTTTCGGCAATCGGGCAGGGGATCAGAACTATTTTCATAAATACGATTGAAGCGCCTGTAAAAATAGCTCAGGTTGATCTGCTTGCACCCAATGACCTGCACCTGGAATTTCTACCACCTCAAAATTAGGGAATATTTCTGCAATGTAGCGTTCATCTTCCGGTTGAATATAGTGTGAATCAGCTCCTTTAATGAAAAGGGCTTCCGTCTCTGAAGCATTTTTGACCCATAATTCGTGACCTACTACATCAATGTTTTTTGTGATCACTTTCAGGTTAATTCTCCAGGCAAATTGTTGTTCTGAATTGCGGTATAGGTTCTTTAATAAGAATTGGCGAACCCCTTCTTTTTCCTCAAAGCGCTTCAAGTGCTCATTAGCGGCTTGACGACTTTCTAATGTTTTCAGGTCTATACTGTTTAAGCCCTCTAAAATGTGCGTATGGTGTACGGGATAGAATTTAGGCGCGATATCGACAATCACAATGCGGCTGGCAATGCCTGGATGCGTTAAATCGAACTGCATCACTACTTTGCCGCCCATGCTATGTCCGATAAGGATTGGATTTTCGAGTTGATGTTCTTGAATAAATTCTAACAAATCCTCTGCCATCACTTGGTAATTAAAGGCATCATCCCAAGGCGATTGACCGTGGTTTCTCTGGTCCACTAAAAAGACGCGGTGGTTTTCTGAGATGGCTTTTCCAAAACCAAGCCAGTTATCTGAGGTTCCGAAAATTCCGTGAAGAATAATAACCGGCGGTCCCGATTCTCCAAGTGCGCGATAAAATAATTTCATTAGGCTAAGTAAATGGCTTTTTCTTTGCGTTCTGTTAATTCCCCAATCGGACTTAATTCATACCCGTTTTCGAGTGCAAATGCTTCGAATTCAGCCGTATGCTCCGCTTCCACGGCGATTAATAGTCCTCCAGATGTTTGTGGGTCTGCACCTATATAGCGTTGACGCTCTGAAATATCTTCGCTCAAACGATCGCCATAGCTGGCTAAATTGCGCGCGGTTCCACCTGGGAAACACTTTTGGTCTAAATAATGATCAATATTAGGAAGCAAAGGGAGGTTGTCGAAGGCAATCTTCGCGCTTAATCCTGATCCATCCGCCATTTCGACTAAATGGCCGAATAATCCGAAACCTGTCACATCCGTTAAAGACTTCACGTAGGACAAAGGCCCTAGTTTCTCACCAAAGCTATTTAAAGTACTCATCTGCTTCACAGCTCGGGCTAAATCGGCAGGGCTGACGATGCCGCGTTTTTGGCCTGTGGATAAAATACCTACGCCCAGTGGCTTCGTTAAATATAAAATACAGTTTTTCGTAGCCGTATCATTCTGTTTTAAATGCTCTTTGCGCACTTTTCCAGTCACAGCTAAACCAAAAATAGGCTCAGGGGAATCAATGGAGTGTCCACCTGCTAAAGGAATACCCGCCTCGGCACAAGCAGCACGTCCCCCTTCTAATACCTGCGCTGCAATTTCAGGGGCTAATTTATCAATCGGCCAGCCTAAAATGGCAATGGCCATTAGTGGACTACCACCCATGGCGTAGATATCGGAAATGGCATTGGTTGCCGCTATCTTTCCAAAATCAAAGGGATCATCCACAATAGGCATGAAGAAATCTGTCGTCGAAATAACTGCCTCCCCATTTTGCCAATCAAATACGGCTGCATCATCTCGGCTCTCATTTCCGACTAATAATAGGGGATGAGATGCCTTAGGTTTATCTGATTTTAGGATTTTGTCCAAAATCTGAGGGGAAATTTTGCATCCGCAACCGGCACCGTGGCTGAATGAAGTTAATTTGATTTGTTCTGACATGGGGCATATTTAGTTTGCAAAATTATTCTTTAAATAATTAAAAATTAAGTTTCTGTTAAATAAATGCAGATAATAGGACTAAAAGAGGCTGAGGAAGTTAGGATATTGCAGGTTTTTTCCGAATTAGTCCTAAATATCAACTAATTAACGCCTTTTAGGCTAAAATACTTTTTGGAGATATTTTGGAGTATTTGATTTTTCTCGTTTATTTTGTGTTATCATTTCTCAATTTATTTTATAACTAAATTCCAAATTTATGCAGAGAAGGTTTATTACTAAATCAGTGTTATTAGGAGCGTTTTTTGCGCTTGTGATGGCACTACCTGTCGGGCAAGCCTTTGCTCAAGGGTCTACAACATCCGCTTTGTCGGGTATTGTTGTGGATGAAAAAGGTGAAGGATTACCAGGTGCTACGGTAATCGCAATTCACGAACCTACGGGTTCTCGTTACGGTGCATCCACTCGTGGAGATGGTCGTTACAACATTGTTAACATGCGTGTAGGTGGTCCTTACAAAGTGACTGTATCTTTCGTAGGTTACAAAGAGTCTGTTCAATCAGGTATCTCATTGACGTTAGCTTCAGAACTTCGTCAAAACTTCAAATTGGAATTAAACCAAGCTCAACTAGAAGAAGTTAAAGTCGTTGCATCTCGTTCATCTGTGATTAACTCAGGTCGTACGGGTGCTGCTACAACGGTTTCAAACAGCTCGATCACTACTTTACCTACCTTAAACCGTTCGTTAGGTGATTTCGCTCGTTTAGATCCACGTGCAAATGGATTGAACTTCGCTGGTCGTAATGCATTATACAACAATGTAACGGTAGACGGTGCGTTCTTTAACAATGCCTTCGCATTATCTCCTACGATTGGTGGTCAAGCTGGTGCTTCTCCAATCTCAGTTGATGCGATCGATCAGTTCCAAGTATTAATTGCTCCTTATGACGTTCGTCAAGGTATGGCAACAGGTGCGAACATCAACGTTGTAACTAAATCAGGTACAAACGATTGGTCAGGTTCTGCATACTATTTTGGTACAGACCAAAACCAAGTAGGTAACAAGATCGGTGATATTGTTAATCAATATGGTAAGTTCCAAAGAGGTCAATTCGGTGGTCGTATCGGTGGTGCAATCATTAAGAACAAATTATTTGTTTTCGGTTCATTCGAGCAAGAATTACAAACTCAACCAGGTTCTAACTTCGTAGCTCGTCGTGCTGGTTCTACAGCGGGTAACCAATCGGTTGCAACTGTTGAGCAATTAGAAAGTATTAAAAGTTTATTAAAATCGAAGTTTAACTACGATCCAGGTGCTTATGAAAACTGGGATAGAGAGAATTATTCTCAAAAAGCGAACATTCGTTTAGACTGGAATATCTCTGACAAGCACAAGTTTAACCTAAAGTATAACTACTTACGTTCTTACGCTGATGTTCCTCCATCTTCATCTGGATCATTAAATGGTGGACGTAACCCTTCGGCTACAGTTTTACCTTTCCAAGGTTCTTTATACCGTATCAACAACAACCTAGATTCATACATTGCTGAATTGAACTCGACGTTCTCTTCTACAGTAGCGAATAACTTAACAGTTGGTTACACACAGATGCGTGACTTCCGTCAATCACCTGTAAACAACACCCCGTTCCCTACCGTTGATATTGGTAACAACAATAACAACTCATTAACGGCATTTGGTTTCGAGCCATTCTCTGCAAACAATATCTTGGATTCAGATATCTTCCAGGCATCTGATAACTTAACAGTTTATGCAGGTAAGCACGTATTTACATTAGGTGCTGCATATGAAACAAATGCATTTAGAAACGGTTTTGCTCCTAACTATTACGGAGGATACCAATTCAAATCAGTAGATGATTTCATTGCTTCAGTTAACACCGGTGTTTCTAACGCTTTACGTTACACACAACAATGGTCTAACTATGCTACTTTCCCATTTGCGGAAATGAAAGGTTATACTGCTTCATTGTATGCTCAAGATGAATTTACTGCTGCTAAAGGCTTGAAATTGACGTTTGGTCTTCGTGCAGATGGAACAGGTTTCCCTGTAGATGCTGATCCAAAATATAACAATGCTTATGTACCAAGTTTGACATTCCGTAACAACACGGTATTGAGAACGGATCAATTGCCAGACTTTACTACTTTATGGTCTCCACGTTTCGGATTTAACTGGGATGTAAAAGATGACAAAACTACGCAAGTTCGTGGTGGTTTAGGTGTATTCTCTGGTCGTGTTCCTTATGTTTGGTTGTCTAACCAATTATCAAACAATGGTGTATTATTTGGATCAGAAACGATTAATAATCCAACAAATCGTCCGTTTAATGCTAACGTAGATGCTTATCGTCCAGCTGTAGCTACTTCTATTATCCCTACTTCTTATAACTTAGCGGTAACAGATCCTAACTTTAAGTTCTCTCAAGTATTCCGTGCGAACTTAGCTTTAGACAAGAGCTTAGGTAATGGTTGGTTAGTGTCGTTAGAAGGTATCTACACGAAAGATATCAACGCAGTTTATTTAGAGAACGTCAACTTACCAGACTCAAAAGTGAAGGCGGTAGGTGCTGATAACCGTGTTATCTACTATACCTTAGGTACAAATGGTTTACCAAGTTCTACTAAGAACAACCAGATCTATGGTGCTACTAGAGGCTTAAACGCTCCAACAACAGGTAATAATGGATTAAATCCAAATATTTCTGATGCGATAGTTATCAAGAATACACAATTAGGTTATTCTTATGCATTAACTGCAACTGTATCGAAAGCATTTGATAATGGTTTATTTGCTTCATTATCTTATACTAACTCAGATTCTCGTTCAGTGAATGACGGTGGTTCAATCGCTCAATCACAATGGAGAGATCGTGTAGTTTCAGGAGATCCGAATGAGAACGTTGCGTCTTATTCTTCATACATGCAAGCACACCGTATCAATGCATATGGTTCTTACAAGTTGAATTACTTAAATGAAAAAGCTGCAACAACCTTTGGATTTACTTATTCAGTTGCTCCAGCAGGTCGTTTCTCTTACACGTATGCAGGTGATATGAATGGTGATAACCAAACAGCAAATGACTTGATGTATATTCCACGTGGAGAAGGTGAAATTTTGTTAAAAGATTTAGTTGTTTCTTATGACGTATCTAAAACATTTACATATACGGCTGCACAACAATGGGCAGATTTAGATAAGTATATCTCTCAAGATTCTTATTTGAGCTCTCGTCGTGGTCAATATGCAGAACGTAATGGTGCTGAATTACCTTGGTCTGCTAACTTTGATTTCAAAGTAATCCAAGATTTCTACATCAAAGTAGGTGGTAAGAAGAATACATTGCAATTCACTTTGGACGTATTTAACTTAGGTAACTACATCTCACCACAATGGGGATTAGGTCAAACAGCATTACGTGCTAGTTTATTGAACTACACTGGTAACGATGCGGCAACTGGTAAGCCAAGTTTCACTTTCCCTTACCGTTATACTGGTAACCCTACATCATCTGTACCATTGACAGATTCATTCCAACGTAGCTTTGGTTTAGGATCAAGATGGCAAGCACAGTTTGGTGTACGTTATATCTTTAACTAAAATTGATTGGCTTTGCCAATTCAATTTTAAGTCAAAACAAAAGGGAGCAATTGCTCCCTTTTGTTTTTTAGTCGACGGTCGCTAGTCTAATTAGAGTAGAGATTATAGAGTAAAGAGTAGAGATATTGTTATCAAAAAAGGCGCCAGCGGCGCCTTTTTTGATTATATAGGAAATAGGTTTCAAAGTACAAAGAGCAAAGTTCAAAGAGTAAAGTTGGAATTTCCTTCGGACTCATTTCCTCCGGACTATTTGACTAAGCCGAAGGCGACTATTTGACTTATTTGGAGTAGAGAGTAAAAAGTTTGTTAACAAAAAAGGCGCCAGCGGCGCCTTTTTTGTTTGTATAGGAAATAGGTTTCAAAGTTCAAAGAGCAAAAATCAAAGAGCTAAGTTGGAATTTCCTCCGGTCTCATTTCCTTCGGACTCTTTGACTAAGCCGAAGGCGACCCATTGACTAAGCCAAAGGCGACTCATTGACTGTTTTTGCAGCTTCGCGGCTAAAACTCTTTATGATGCGCCATTCTAAACAAATCCTCTTTACTCAAGGACTTGAAATAGTCATAGGTAATTTTTAATCCTTCAGCGCGACTTACTTTAGGCTCCCAGCCTAGAATGCTACGGGCTTTTGTGATGTCTGGTTTGCGTTGCTTGGGATCATCGGTAGGTAGAGGAAGGGAAATAAGCTTTTGAGAAGTACCCGTTAATTTGATGATTTCCTCACCAAATTCCTTGATCGTAATCTCATCTGGGTTACCGATGTTCACAGGTTGTGCATAATCGCTTAATAAGAGGCGATAAATGCCTTCCACTAGATCATCTACATAACAGAATGAACGTGTCTGAGAACCATCTCCAAACATTGTTAAATCCTCACCTCTTAAAGCTTGGCCGATGAAGGCAGGTAGTACACGTCCATCATTTAGGCGCATGCGAGGGCCGTAAGTGTTGAAAATACGAACGATGCGCGTCTCTAGGCCGTGGTAGGTGTGATAGGCCATGGTCATGGCTTCTTGAAAACGTTTGGCCTCATCATAAACACCACGAGGTCCCACTGGGTTTACATTTCCCCAATACTCTTCTGGTTGCGGGTGTACGTTAGGGTCACCGTAAACTTCAGAGGTAGAGGCGATTAAAACGCGGGCATTTTTTACGCGGGCTAAACCTAAGCAATTGTGAATCCCAAGAGAGCCTACTTTTAAGGTTTGGATCGGGATTTTTAAATAATCGATAGGAGAGGCCGGTGAGGCAAAATGTAAGATATAATCTAGTTCGCCTGGCACGTGAATGAACTTAGAAACATCGTGGTGGTAGAACTCGAAGTTTTCCAATTTGAAGAGATGTTCGATGTTTTTCAGATCCCCCGTGATTAAATTATCCATGGCGATAACATGGTAACCTTCTTTAATAAAGCGATCACATAAATGAGATCCTAGGAATCCAGCACCGCCGGTGATTAAAACTCTTTTCATTTTACTGTATAGTTTGGCGGCCAATTGAATAATAGGTGTATCCTAATTCTGCCATTTGGTTTAATTCGTATAAATTTCTTCCGTCAAAAATGACTTTATTTTTCAATAAGCTGTCCATTCGATCGAAGTCTGGCGTTCTAAATTGTGGCCATTCGGTGACAATCAAAAGCGCATCAGCTCCTTCTAAAGCCTCATAAGGATTCTTTGTGAAGGTAATTTTATCTCCCATGATCTGTTTAACATGGCCCATGGCCTCCGGATCATACGCACTTACACTAGCACCTAGTTCTAACAAGGCATCAATATTGTACAAAGAAGGGGCTTCTCGGATGTCATCCGTATAGGGTTTGAAGGCTAATCCCCACATGGCGATTTTTTTGCCCTGTAAATCACCTTTGAAGTGCTTAGAGAGTTGCGGAATTAGTTTGGTCTTTTGGTTCTCATTGACCTTCATGACGGAGTCCAAAATCTTAAACTCATAGTCATTCTCTGCTGATGTTTTCGCGAGTGCTTGTACATCTTTTGGGAAACAACTACCACCATATCCGATTCCAGCGAATAAGAAACGTTTTCCGATACGAGAGTCAGTACCAATTCCTTTGCGAACCTCGTCTACGTTTGCGCCTACCAATTCACATAGATTCGCAATCTCATTCATGAAGGTAATCTTCGTCGCTAAGAAGGCGTTTGCTGCGTATTTTGTTAACTCTGCCGAACGTTCATCCATAAAGATGATCGGATTACCTTGTCGCACTAATGGTGCATATAAGCGGGACATTAATTCTTTCGCTTTATCTGATTGAGTCCCGATCACGACACGATCTGGCTTCATGAAGTCTTCAACCGCCACTCCTTCACGCAAGAATTCAGGATTTGATACCACATCGAAGTCGACAGAGGCCTTTTGAGCGATAGCAGCTCGTACTTTATCCGAAGTTCCTACGGGAACAGTGCTTTTGTCGATGATAACGGTGTATTCAGAAAGAATAGGGCCTAAATCATTCGCCACCTGCAGAATGTATTTTAGGTCCGCTGATCCATCGGCTCCCGGAGGAGTCGGCAAGGCTAGGAAAATAACTTTTGCCCCTTCGATTCCCTCTTTCAAGGACGTAGTGAAATGAAGGCGACCTTCTTCTGTATTTCTTTTGAATAAGTCTTCTAAACCAGGCTCATAAATGGGTATGATCCCAGCCTGCATTTGCTTTACTTTTTCCTCATTGATGTCTACGCAAGTCACTTGGTTACCTGTTTCAGCGAAACAAGTACCTGTGACTAATCCTACGTATCCGGTTCCTACAACGGCTATTTTCATATTTTTACTGAATTACTTTTCCAATACTTCCAGTGGGTTCGCTAATTTTTAACCAATTAGCTAAAGTGCTTGAAATATCACTGATGTTTGTTCTTTGACTGATTTCACGAGGTTTCAGGTTCCACCCGAAGAATAAAAGGGGTACGTGGGTGTCATATGCATAAACCGTGCTGTGGGATGCTCCCGTTTTATACCCCGAAACCCATTGTGGTCTTAATAAATACATAAAATCCCCGCTTCTTGCTTGGTTGTAGCCGTTTGTAAGGATTTCACGGTAAATAGCTGGAATAGGACTTAATGCGACCTCTCTCATGTTAATGAATTCAGCAAATCCTAGTTGTTTTTTGAATGATTTCTCCAAAATATTTCCAACCACATTTTTTGAAATTTGAAATTTATCCAGGTTAGCGTGATTTAAATAAATTTGATTATTCTCCACACCGACAATCAAATCCACATCGCCAAATTCCTTTTTTAATGCTGATTTCGCTTCACTGACCGCTTTTCCTGTATCAAAAGAGCCAGCTGGCAAACGCTTACTAATCATATAATCGTGATTATCAGCCACGGCATGGTCTGCCGTTAAAAAAACGAGGTATTGATTCTTACCTATTTTGGCATCTAAATAGCTTAGAATCTCCGCCATATCTTGATCTAAGCGTAAATAGGTATCTTCGATTTCAATAGATTGCGGCCCAAACGCATGCCCAATATAGTCTGTCGAGGAGAAGCTGATGGCTAAAAAATCGGTCGTTCCATTCTTACCCAATTTCTCTTCTTCAATCGCTTTTAAGGCAAATTCTTTTACCAAATTGTTTCCGTAAGGTGTTTTGCGAAAAACCTCTAGCATATTATCTCCTTTCAGCGCATGAGGAAAAGTGGACGTTTTTTCATTGCCTAATTTACCTTCGTAAGCGCTATTATCATCCGCAGAACGCGTATAGGTAGAAATTGGATATAACGTATTCCATCCTTGATTTAGGTATTTTTGTGGTCTTCCCTCCAAATTGAATTTTTGCACCCAGGTAGGTAATTCTTTCATGTAAAAAGAGGAAGTAATCCAGTATCCATCTGCGGAATCATACCAATATGAGGCATCTGCCGTATGTCCTCCCGGAATAATGGATCCACGATCTTTCAAAGAAATAGCGATGGTTTTAGATCTGTAATTTTGCGCCATCTTTAATTGATCTGTCAGTGTCGAAGTGAATAAGTTTCGGGGTGACATTTTTCCCGCCTTACTTTTACTTCCGATAGTTTGCACCGTCGAATCATCTACACAATACACTTTCTTACCGGAGGCTACATCAATCCAATCATTCTCAACAATCCCATGTATCGCAGGAACTGACCCCGTATAAATGCTGGCATGTCCAGCTGCAGTCACCGTAGGAGCATAATTATAGTGATTATCCGTACAATTGATGCCTTCTCTCATCAATCTTTTAAAACCTTTATCTGAATATCGATCGAAATATTTGTAGAGATATTCGTAGCGCATTTGGTCTACCACAATACCTACCACCAATGCTGGTTTTTTTTGTGCTGTAGCTGACAAGCTAAGCAGTGTAAGTGTTAAAATGAATATTTTTTTCATAAATAGGAGGGGAAATCGGTGATGATTTCAGATGATTTGTTGAAAATATGGTAATGTAATCCGTTGGTTATGACGAGGTATTCTGCTTGTTGAACTTTTTGGTATTGCGCAATTTGTTGCAAGGTCTCTACGTTTAATGGTACTTGTGGGGCTTTGCACTCAATTAACATAAAAACGTCTCCTCTTGAATTGTAAATTCGGATATCCGTTCGTCTGTTTAATTTATCCACCTTCATGCCGCCTTCAATCTGAAATAAGGAGGCAGGGTAGTTCATGTTATTCACTAAATACTGAATGCAATGTTGTCTGACCCATTCTTCTGGTGTAAGTAATCGATATTTTTTCGAGATCTCTTCGAAAATATACAGTTTCCCCTCATTTTTCTTTACTTTGTGGGCAAAAGGAGGGAAGGCTAAGTTTAATTCGGGAGATGTTGTCATCTTTATCAATCTAACTTCTAAATTAATCTTTTTGCTTAATTAATTCATCACACATACGCGTATAAATATGAAAACGAAAGAGGAAATTGTACAGAATTGGTTACCACGCTACACGGGTACGAATGCGGATGCATTTGGGCAGTATATTTTGTTGACCAATTTCAAGAATTACGTGGATATGTTTGCCGAAAAATTCGGGGTGGAAATAAAGGGACATGATCGTCCTATGCAGACAGCAACGGCACATAACATTACGATTATTAATTTCGGCATGGGTTCACCGATGGCAGCCACGGTGATGGATATTTTATCGGCTATTATGCCTAAAGCAGTATTGTTTTTAGGAAAATGTGGTGGTTTGAAGAAGAATTTAGCATTAGGGGATTTGATTTTACCCATCGCTGCTGTTCGTGGTGAGGGTACTTCTGATGAGTATATGCCCAAAGAAGTGCCAGCCTTACCCTCTTTCCGTTTGCAAAGGGCTGTTTCTTCGATGATAAAGAAGCATGAATTAGATTATTGGACAGGATTAATCTATACCACAAATCGCCGTGTTTGGGAGCACGATGAGGTATTTAAAGCCTATTTATCGGATATTCGAGCGATGGGAATTGATATGGAAACCGCGACGATTTTTACTGTCGGTTTTAACAATAAGATACCGCATGGAGCCCTATTGTTAGTCTCGGATAATCCGATGACTCCAGATGGGGTAAAAACGGATGCGAGTGATAAAAAAGTCACCGAAAACTTTGTGCAAAAGCACCTGCAAATAGGAATTGATGCCCTTGAGGAATTAGCGAATTCAGGAGAATCGGTGAAACACTTACGTTTCGATTAATTACAGAAGTCGCGAATAACTGAATAAGCCGCTGTATAGCCTAATTCACCTGATTTGCTTAAGTCCAGGCAGCCTGTGTTATCATTCAAGGCAAGTTTAATGATTCCACGGATGAAATAGGCTTCTGCATACTTCCCATTTAAGTCGATCGCATTGTTGCAGTCTTGAATCGCATTTCTTTGATCTCCTAGATTTGATTTAGCGATACCTCGTTGGAAATAGGCATCAGCATAGGTTGGCTGAAGAGAAATAGCGCGGTTATAATCATCAATGGCACTTTTCGGATCTCCCGATTTAGATTTAGCTAGTCCACGGTGGAAGAATACCTCTGCTCGGCTAGCACTCATATCACTCATTTTAGTTCGATCGACAAGCCCATTGCGCAATTCGTCTAATTGAATTTTGCCCAGTTTTGCCGTATAAAGTATTTTCGCATTTTCATTATTGCCAAATTCGATAGCACGGGTAAAGTCCTCCATAGCACCTCTTGGGTCCCCTAATTTGGACTTAACAAAACCTCGACCATACATCGCTTCGATCATTTCTGGATCTAATTCTAAGGCCTTGTTGAAGTCTTCTAAGGCTCCTTTTTCTCCATTTTCACCTCTGTAGTTTTCTAGTTGAGCTTTGCAGAAGCCGGAATAATACCATTCTTCAGCTCTATCAGGATTTAATTTGATGACTTCGCTGAAATCAGCTAGAGCTCCTTTGAAATCAGCTGTTTTCATTTTGGCAAAAGCACGACCAGATAAGTAGTTCGTGCGCTTTGGCGTAATTTCGATGGCCTTATTATAATCTTCAATACTTCCTGCAAAATCGCCTAGTTTAGCCTTGCTGTCTGCTCTAGCGGCTAGTGTAGGCGCATAATCAGGAACTAATTCTAGGGATTTGTTGAAATCGGTAATGGCAGCTCGGAAGTTTTCTAATTTATTCTTAGACAGTCCTCGGCTGAAATAGGCGGTACCCTCTAATGGATTTAGGCGAATAGCTTCATTATAATCTTGAATAGCAAGGGGATGGTTATCTTGTTTGCTAAAGCTTTGGCCACGGGCAATGAATGCCTCAAAGTAGTTAGGTTTTAATTCAAGTGCTTTGTTGAAGTCCAAAATAGCCCCTTGAAAATCCTTCAAGTTGTATTTAGCGAAACCACGGTTGTAAAAGGCAATGGGATTTGGATTCGCAGCCGTTTTTTCGATTTCTAAAGTGAAATTGCGCAATGCGTCAGCGTAATTCCCAGTTTTATTTTGGTTTAAACCTAGCTCTAAAAAACTAATTTCAGTTGTTTGGGCTGAAAGAGATAAGCTAAAGCCAATAAAAGCGAGAGTTAGAATGCCACTACGTAATTTCATAGAATCTTATTTTTTGTAAAAATAAGCGAAATTACTGGCTTGTTAAAATTTGAATAACCCCAAAAACAAGGATCAAAAACAAGGTTCTTAAGGCCGTTTTTTTCAAATAAGGATCAATTTGAGCAGCACTCATCCCCGAATGCAATTCACGGGATAGTTGAATGATGGGATAAATACCGACGATTAGGAGTTGTTGCACCCCAGTAACCTTGATGCCTGCCACAAATGGATAGGCGTAAAAACAGGCTATGGCAGCTAAATACAAAAATTGCTGGTAGTAAAACCCGAAGGTTTTGCCAATTCTAACGGGTATAGAGTTTTTCCCAGTCTTGATATCATTTTCGATATCCCGTAGATTATTCAGGTTTAATACGGCTACCGATAGAAATCCACAACCGGATGCAGGTAGAAATAGGGCTAGATTTAAACTAAATGTCTGAAGATAATAGGTTCCTGCCGTTCCAATTAAACCGAAAAACAAGAAAACGGATAAGTCGCCTAATCCCATGTACCCATAAGGGCGTTTACCCACGGTATAGGCGATGGCCGCAACTATGGAAGCGACTCCTAGTCCTAAAAAGGTGCCCCAAACTTCTAGGGGAGCATCTTTTAAGCCAAGATAAAGCAGTGCCAAACCAGATAAAAAAGCAAAGGCCGCCGTTAAAATAACAGCAGCCTTCATCTCTTCTTGACTAATTTTTCCTGTTTGTACAGCTCTTAATGCTACTTTGCGATCTGCGTTATCAACTCCGTTTGAGAAGTCGCCTAAATCATTCGCAAAATTGGATAGTATTTGTAATAAGAGGGTGGTTACAGTAGCTAATAGGGCAATCGTTAGATCAAATTTTCCTTGCGCATAGGCTAAGAAATTACCTAATAATATACTTCCAACTGCTAACGGTAAGGTTCTTGGTCTCGCCGCATCTACCCATCTATTCATTCTTATTTTCCAATGGCAGCTAAAAATTCAGGACTATTTGGCTTGATGCCAGAAGCAAAGAAATTTTGCAATTCACCTTTTTCGTTGATGACATATTTGCAGAAGTTCCAGCTTGGCTCTTTTTCATTCCAACCATTCTTTGATTTGTCTGAAAGCCATTGGTAAAGATCACATTTTCCAGAACCCTTAACTACGACTTTTTCCATCATTTGGAAAGAAACGCCGTAATTCAATGAGCAGAAGGAAGCAATTTCATCATTCGTGCCAGGCTCTTGTCCACCAAATTCATTTGCAGGGAAACCTAATATAATGATGTCTTTATTTGCTTTGTGGAATTTTTCCCAGTCTGCGTATTGTGGAGTATAACCACATTTAGAAGCAGTGTTCAATACAATCACTTTCTTGCCTTTGAATTGAGAGAAATCAATCTCTTTTCCATCGATTCCTTTCATTTTGAAGGCGTGAAAGTTCGCTGCTGCAGTAATTTCCATTTTTTCTGGTCTATTTAAGACGGTTTTCTGTGTGAATGGTAGGGCCAAAGCCGTTAATAACGATCCGATTTTCATAAAACTTGCTATCATGATAATACTAATTAAAAGGATGAGGTAAAGGTAGTTGCGTTTCAAATTACATTCGATTAGGTGAAACTATACCTAATAACGAGGTAGCATGCTGAATTGTTTTTCCTGTCAGCTCCGCTAAGGTAAGTCGAATGTTTCGCTTCACCTCATTTTCCTCTGAAAGGATAGTTATTTCATTGTAAAACTTATTGAATGTTTTCGCTAAATCGTAGGCATAATTCGCAATCACCGAAGGAGCAAAATTAGCTGCTGCTTGCGCGATAGTTGCCTTATATTCGCCCAATAGATAAATTAATTCTTGTTCCGAATTCGCTAATTCTGAATCAGTAACGACTGGTTTAATGTCTCCGCCTTTGCGCAGGATTGAACAAATTCTAGCGTGCGTATATTGGATGAAAGGCCCCGTATTTCCTTGGAAATCAATCGATTCCTCCGGATTGAATAACATACGTTTTTTCGGTTCGACTTTCAACAGGAAGTATTTCAACGCACCTAAACCTAAGTTGTGAAATAGTTCATTCGATTCTGCTTCGGTAAAACCATCGATCTTGCCTAATTCCAAGGTGCGATCTTTCGCCGTTTGGATCATCTCAGCCATCAAATCATCCGCATCCACGACGGTTCCTTCTCGGGATTTCATCTTTCCACTTGGAAGATCCACCATGCCGTAGGAAAGGTGGAAGTTGCCTTGAGAGAAAGGCTTGTTTAGTTTCTTCAGAATATGGAATAACACCTCAAAATGATAGTCTTGCTCATTTCCCACCACATAAACCGATTGATTTGCTTTGAAATCCTCATATTTTAATTGCGCGGTTCCCATGTCTTGCGTGATGTAAACAGATGTTCCATCCTTACGTAACACGAGTTTCTCGTCTAAACCTTCGGCCTCTAAATTGATCCAAACAGATCCATCGGGCTTTTGGAAAAATACACCTGAAGCTAAACCTTCATCCACTAATTGCTTACCTAATAAATAGGTATTCGATTCCCGGTAAATTTTATCGAAGGAAACGCCCATCGTTTGGTAGGATTTCTCAAAACCCGCAAATACCCAGGAGTTCATCGTATTCCACAAATTCATCACCTCTGCATCGCCTTGTTCCCATTTTAAGAGCATTTCTTGCGCTTGCAATAGGATAGGGGCCTGCTTTTTCGCTTGCTCCTCGTCTAAACCCGTGGCCATCAATTCTTTGATTTCCTTCTTGTATTCCACATCGAAAGCCACGTAATATTTGCCTACTAAATGATCTCCTTTTAATCCAGAGGTTTCAGGTGTTTCTTGATTGCCAAAAAGCTGGTAGGCTAACATGGACTTGCAAATATGAATTCCACGGTCGTTCACTAAATTCGTTTTAACCACTTCGTATCCCCCTGCAGCAAGAATCTGTGCCACGGAGAATCCAAGAAAGTTATTTCGTAAATGACCTAAGTGTAAGGGTTTATTGGTGTTTGGAGACGAGTATTCGATCAATACTTTTTCCCCTTTGGATGCTATTTGGAAAGGGTTTTTATCTGAGGCTACCTCTGCTAAAACGCTTAACCAGGCCGAATCATGAATCGAAATGTTCAAGAAACCTTGAACCACTTGGAAGGCTTTTACGATGGAACAATTCGCTAACAAATAGTTGCCTAAATCAGTAGCAATGGCTGCAGGAGCTTTGTCTGCTTGTTTTGTATAGGGGAAAACAACTAGGGTATACGCACCTTCGAACTCCTTTTTCGTCTCTTGTAAAACGATTTCAGTTACTTCGATGCTGAATAATTCGTGTAGGCCTTTAGCTAATTGCTCTTGTAATTGTTGTTGTATGCTCGACATGAAAAGGGTCTGATTTGTCAATCTGCAAAGGTAGCTAAAATCACTCTAAACCTTGTCTCTCCCGCTCAGAAATGAATAAATTAATCTTACCTTTGTGACAATTATGCAAAATATATACCACGAAGCGATTCAAACTTTAAAATCCGGAGGCGTATTATTATACCCTAGTGACACCATTTGGGGTTTAGGATGTGATGCCCGGAATGAGGACGCGATGGAGAAGATTCTTGAACTTAAAAACAGGCCCGCTCAAAAGGGTTTAATTCTATTGATTTCAAAAATCGAGCAGTTAAGTGAGTATGTAGAGCAGGTGCCGGATATTGCTTGGGACCTGGTCGAATTTGCGGAGGATCCCTTGACGGTTATTTATCCAAAAGGTAAGAACGTTTCTCCTTTGTTATTGGGACCAGATGGCAGTATAGCCATTCGCCTAGTTAAGGATGAGTTTTGCAAAGGTTTGGTATATCGCTACCAAAGAGGGATCGTATCCACGTCTGCGAATCTTTCAGGAGAGCCTTCACCTTTGAATTTTGCAGGCATTGCACCCTCCATTATAGCAGGGGTAGCTCATGTGTTAAAGAATCCAGCAGGCGAAGGTCCAGCTAAAAAAGCAAGTAAAATCGTTCAATTAGGTTTGCACGGCGATTATAAATTAATCAGAGGTTAGATGATAGAAGGGAAGGAGATAGTCGCGGATCCTATATTTTCCAAAATCGGCTTAGCGGCCGATCGTTTGGGGGTAGATAGTTATGTCATCGGTGGCTATGTGCGTGATGCGATTTTAGGTCGAGAGTGTAAGGACATTGATGTCGTATGTATTGGTTCAGGGATTGATTTAGCATTAGAAGTTGCTAAAGAATTTGATTTACCAGAACACGCCGTTTCGGTTTTTAAGAATTTTGGCACAGCGATGATCAAAGTCGATGACTGGGATTTGGAATTCGTGGGTGCCAGAAAAGAATCCTATAACCGGGATTCCCGCAAGCCAGTCGTGGAAGAAGGGTCTTTAGAAGACGACCAAAACCGCCGCGATTTCACCATCAATGCCATGGCGGTGCAATTGAATAAAGTTCGTTGGGGGAAATTATTAGACCCATTTAATGGATTGAGTGATTTGAAAGCCAAAATCATTCGCACTCCGCTCGCTCCAGGAATTACCTTTTCAGATGATCCTTTGCGTATGATGCGCGCTGTTCGTTTTGCAGCACAGCTCGGTTTCGATATTTACCCAGAAACTTTTGAGGCCCTAAAAACGGAGAAAGATCGCTTGTCCATCATTTCGATGGAGCGAATTTCGGACGAGCTGAACAAGATGATTTTGTGCAAGAAACCGTCTTACGGCTTTCTTTTATTGGATGCCTGCGAAATCCTACCGATTATCTTCCCGGAGTTTATGAAATTAAAGGGAGTTGACACGGAAGATGGTAAAGGGCATAAAGACAATTTCTACCACACGTTACAGGTATTAGATAACATTTCGGAGAATACGAACGACCTTTGGTGGCGTTGGGCTGCGATTTTACATGATATTGCCAAACCGCAAACCAAGCGTTTCGCCCAAGGCAAAGGCTGGACTTTTCACGGCCACGAAGAAATGGGTGCCCGCCAGGTTCCCAACATTTTCAAACGCTTGAAATTGCCCTTAAATGAAAAGATGAAACTGGTCCAAAAACTCGTTCGCCTTCATTTACGCCCCATCGCCCTTTCTAAAGAAGAAATTACGGCTTCCGCTTTACGTCGCCTCTTATTCGAAGCAGGCGAAGAACTTGAGGCCTTAATGACGTTATGTCGGGCGGACATTACCTCTAAAAATGGGGACAAGGTCAAACGTTATCTGCGCAATTTCGATATCGTAGAACAAAAACTGAAAGAGGTAGAGGCGAGTGATTCCCTACGGAATTTCCAACCCGTATTCTCTGGCGAAATCATTATGCAAGTTTTTGATATCGGTCCTGGTCGCGAAATTGGATTGATCAAGATTGCGATGCGTGAAGCAGTATTGGAAGGTGTAATTCGAAACGAATTAGCCTCAGGTTGGGATTTGCTGATCGAAGAAGGCAGAAAGTTAGACCTTAAACCCGTTATTTCTCTGGCTGATTTAAACTAAAAAAGGCTCCGAATTTCGGAGCCTTTTCTTTTGTGAGCGAACTGATCTATAAGTTGATCACTAAATCTTCTTTTGCATAACGAACCTTAGCGGCATTCGCCATAAAGTCATTCGCTGCATCACGCTCGCCTACGGCAAGCATCAACACAGAGTGTAATCCCATCGCCTCTAAACCTAACAATTCGTCTAATTGAGCTGGAATAAATCCTTCCATTGGAGTTGAATCGATTTGTAATTCTCCTGCTGCTGCAAGGGCAGTTCCCATCGCTAAATACGCTTGGCGATCTGCCCAGTTTTGTTTTGCTTCTACAGGACGACCTAATAAGGAACCAGCAATAGCACCACGGTAATCGCCCAGCATATCAACTGATAGACCACGCGTATCAGCCACTAATTGGATGAAAGCATCGATTTGAGCTTCAGTGATATCATTCCATGCTGCGAAAACTAATAAATGAGATGATTCAACTGCTTGTGGTTGACCATAAGCGATCGGTTGAATTTTAGCTTTTAATTCTGGATTCTCAATTACCAAAATTTTGTACGGTTGTAAACCAAATCCAGATGCTGATAGGCGGATTGCTTCTAATAAAGCATCCATTTTTTCTGCGGAAACTTTGTTTCCTGTCATTCTTTTTGTGGCGTAGCGCCAAGATAATGAGTCGATTAAAGACATAATGTAGATTAAAGATTATAGATTATAGAGAAGAGATTCTTCTTCAAATAAGCCTTGATAATTTATCAAATAAATAAATCAGTTTCTATCTAATCTCCCTTAAATAAGAGAGCGAAACTGTTCGGAAAGTAGCGGAAAATTTTAAAGTGCAATCTCATAAAACATTGTCGTTAGGCAGTTTTAGAGATTGCACTTTAAATTTGAGCCATTTTACAGCCCCCTATTTAAATTTATTCTGAAACTAAAGAAACTGTAAGAGCGAAATCATCATAAATCGCCTTGTCACCAATCGAATCAAAGAATTTCTTTGAACCGTATTTGATATTGAAGTCCGTACGATCGATGGTGATGTTAGCCTTAGCAGTCACTTTACCACCTTTAACAGCGATTTCTGCTGGGAAAGTGATTGATTTTGTGATTCCTTTTACTGTCAAATTACCAGTTACTTGGTTGCCAGCAACTTTAGTGATAACGAAAGAAGCTGTTGGGAATTTTTCGATTTCGAAGAAGTCACCTGAAGTGATGTGACCGATGAATTTTTGGTTGTAACCTGGATCAGTTATATCTAGAGCCTTGATTGTTTTCAAATCAATTGTGAAGTTTCCTCCGATTAATTTGTTTCCATTTACATTTAATGCACCAGCAGAGATTCCTACTGTACCATTGTGCTCGCCCGTTACTTTCTTAGCTAACCAAGCGATTGAACTAGCTGACTTGTTTACATTCACTACTTTCGGTGCAGCTACTCCAGCGAAAGTGATTAGGCCTAAAGCCAAGGTTGCGATTACTACTTTTACAGATTTCATATAATTTATTGTTTAATTGTGAGAAAATACGGTTCTAAATTCGTCCAAAAGTTGGTTCATTTCTTCGAGTCTCTTAACGCCTAAAGCATCGAAATGTTTTCCCCAATCTTGTTGAACTTGGTCTACTTCTTTTAATAAATCTAATCCAGCCGGGAGAATTAGGATGTCAACTGCTCGGCGATCTTGTGGACATTCCCGGCGAAGTACTAATTTCTTTTCTAGTAATTTGTCCACTAAGCGCGATGCGTTCGACATTTTATCTAACATGCGTTCCGTAATGGCTAGAACGGTCATTGGGTTGCCTTGTTGTCCTTTTAAAATCCGAAGAACATTGTATTGTTGTACGGTAAGGCCAAAAGGTTTCAAAAGCTCTTGTTGTTTTTGCACTATCCAGTTTCCCGTATAGATCGCATTAACAATGGCTTTTTGTGCCTCAGACTGGAAATTACTTTGTTTTAAATCCTCAGAAATACCCATGACTAAAATTTGATGTAGCAAAATTAAATGTAATTACATTAAATGCAAGTGAATTAAAATTAAATTATTGTTAAATCCTGAAAATTTTAATTTTTGACCTATTTTTGAACATGCAGAATTCCTTATCCCTCCAATATCCATTTGTCCTAGCTTCTAATTCCCCTCGTAGAAAAGAGATTCTTCGAAATGCGGGTTTTGAATTTTCGGTGTTGCCAAGTGATGTGGATGAGTCGTTCGATGTGGCTATGAAACCACAAGAGGTGCCTGTGCATTTGGCAGAAAGAAAAGCGAGTGAACTAGCTCGAATTTCTCCAACAACCTTGGTTCTAGCGGCGGATACCGTGGTAATTCTTGAAAATGAGATATTAAATAAGCCATCAGATAAATCTGAAGCTATACAAATGCTACAGAAACTATCTGGTAAAACACACGAGGTAGTAACTGGAATAGCGCTTCATACTCCACAGGGGTTGTATACAAAAGCGGATTCAGCTCTAGTTAAATTCAGAACTTTCGAAGAATGGGAAATTGATTTTTATGTCAGAGAGGGTTCTTGTATGGACAAAGCTGGTTCTTATGGTGTCCAAGATTACCTAGGTATGGTGGGGATTGAATCCATTCAAGGATCATTCTACACGGTGATGGGTCTACCCATCTATGAGGTGTATCAATTGATGAAACCGTATATTCTAGACGGGAAGCAGTTATTAATTAGATAGAGAAACTTTCTCCACATCCACAAGTACGACTTGCGTTCGGGTTTTTGAATTGGAAACCTTTGCCATTTAGGCCATCTGAAAAGTCTAATTCAGTGCCTGCCAGGTATAGAATGGACTTTTTGTCCACCATTACTTTCACCCCTTTATCTTCGAAAATCATATCGTTAGCTTGAGGCTCTGCTGCGAAATCCAAATTATACATCAAGCCAGAGCAACCGCCACCCTCTACAGCCACGCGGATGTTAAATTCCTCCGTTAAACCTTCTTTAGAACGCAATTCTTTGATTCTATTGGCTGCTAAATCTGATATTGAGATCATGTTGGATATATTTTGATGAATTTCCGACACAAAAATAAGAAAAAAATCCCTAAAAAAATCATTTATTTAGAGTGAATCTAAATAAAGTCTAGTTTTTCAAAACCATTGGCCTTAATTTTGTGTTTCAAAGGGAGTAAAATAGCCAGATTAAAAACACATACCATGCTTTCAATAAAGAATTTACAAGCAAGAATAGGGGAGAAGGAAATCTTGAAGGGGATTAATTTAGAGATCAAAGCGGGAGAAGTTCACGCGATCATGGGGCCGAATGGTTCAGGTAAATCAACTTTAGCGTCTGTTTTAGCCGGACGTGAGGATTATGAGGTGACAGGAGGCTCGGTTGACTTTTTGGGTAAGGATTTATTAGATCTAGCTCCTGAAGAACGTGCCGCAGAGGGTTTATTCCTTGCTTTTCAATACCCAGTAGAAATTCCGGGTGTATCGACGACGAACTTTATGAAGTCGGCGGTAAATGAAATTCGTAAATATCGTGGGGAAGAGGCTTTGGACGCTGTTCAGTTTTTGAAGATGTTCAAAGAAAAGATGAGCTATGTGAATATTGACCAAAGTTTATTGTCTCGTGCCTTAAATGAAGGTTTCTCTGGTGGGGAGAAAAAAAGAAATGAAATCTTCCAAATGGCGGTGTTAGAACCTAAGTTAGCCATTTTGGACGAAACGGACTCTGGACTTGACATCGATGCGTTACGTATCGTGGCAGAAGGAGTGAATAAATTGAAATCCCCAGATAATGCGACGATTGTAGTGACTCACTACCAACGCCTTTTGGACTACATCGTACCCGATTTTGTACACGTCTTGTACAAAGGAAAAATCGTGAAATCAGGTGGGAAAGAATTAGCGCTTGAATTAGAAGAGCGTGGATACGATTGGATCATTTCAGCTTTAGGAGAATAAGATGTTGTATACAGAATTAAGCTCAGCGACTCAGAAGGAGGCATTAGAGCGTTTTAAGGCCAAAGGTTTTCCCACCAATAAGTGGGAAGAATGGAAGTATGCGTCTTTGAAGTCTTGGAATGAAAAAGACCTAGATTGGACTCCCGCTTCCTTAAGTGAGTCCTCAACGGCTAATTTGCAAACTCAAAATGGCAACACCACTTTCCAGGGTTCTTTGCCAGCCGGAGTTGAATTCATCTCTTTTGATGCATTTTTAGCCTCTAATCCGGCGCTTGCAGCGAAATGGGAGCAACGCCTTCCTATTTTAGATCAGAACTCGTTGTATGATTTAAATACCGCTTTGGTGGCTACTACCCAGGTATTATGGGTGAAGGCAGGTGTTTCTGTAGACGAAGCCATCGCACATGATTTCATCGTTTCTGCTTCGAAAGCGTCCGCTATTCAAAGTCGATTAATCGTGTTCTTAGAGTCAGATGCTTCCTTAACCTTGATTGAACGCGCCTTCACGAAGGAGGGTTCAGCCGAGGTGCTATCTAATTTTGTTCAAGAAATTTATGTGAGTGAAAAGGCGAACTTGACCTATGTGAAGGAACAAGATTTAGCCGCGAATACATCACACATCGATCATACCTTCATTACGCAGCTTTCTGATAGTCAAGTGGATTTATTCACTTTCTCTTTGAACGCGGAATACCTACGTAACAACCTGCATTTCTACAGCGATGGGGAAAATGTAGTATCTAACCTAAATGGGCTTTATGTGCCAGGAGAGAACCAGTTGATGGATTCTCATACGGTTGTAGACCACCGTAAGCCGAATTCTGAATCACACGAATTATACAAAGGCGTGTTGATGGGGAATGCGACAGGTGTGTTCAATGGAAAGATTTTTGTGCGTCCAGATGCACAGAAGACGAATGCTTTCCAAAGTTGTAAAAACGTTCTTGCTTCCACCAGAGCAACGATGAATACGAAACCTCAATTAGAGATTTGGGCGGATGATGTGAAGTGTTCTCATGGAACGACTACGGGTCAATTGAATGAGGAAGCCTTGTTCTACTTACGCTCAAGAGGTATCTCTGTAGCGAATGCACGAACTTTATTGTTACTCGCCTTTGTTCAAGAGGTAATTGATCGCGTGACGCATGAGGAGACGAAATTGCGTTTGACAGATAAAATTATTTCTAAAATCCAGACTTCCTTAGCGATATAATCATGGCGGAAAAATTGAATATAGATCAAATTAGAGCGGATTTCCCTGTTTTACATCAGCAGGTAAACAAAGCGCCTTTGGTTTATTTTGATAATGCGGCGACTACGCAGAAGCCCAAAGCCGTTATGGATGCGCTTACAGCTTATTATGAGCAGGATAATGCGAATATTCACCGAGGCATTCACACCTTGGCTGAACGCGCAACCACTGCTTATGAATTAACGCGAAAGAAGCTAGCTGCTTTCTTAAACGCACCCTCTACAGACCTAATTATCTTCACCTCTGGAACTACAGCGGGAATTAATTTAGTTGCTCAGGCTTTTGGCCGCGCAAATGTGGGAAAAGGGGATCAAATCATTGTTTCTAATCTTGAACACCACTCGAACATTGTGCCTTGGCAAATGATTGCAGAGGAGAAAGGGGCAGAGATCAAAGTGATTCCGGTGAGTGATGAAGGTGTTCTAGACATTGAAGCATTAAAAGGATTATTGAATCCCAAAGTAAAGCTTGTTGCTGTCAACCATGTATCCAATGCAATTGGAACGATTAACCCGATTGAAGAAATCATTGCTTTATCACATGCCGTTGGAGCTAAAGTCCTCATCGACGGAGCTCAATCTGTCGCTCACTTAGCGGTAGATGTGCAAGCATTGGATCTAGATTTCTTCGTTTTCTCTGCACACAAGTTGTTTGGTCCTACGGGAGTGGGCGTGTTGTATGGAAAGCGCGAACTATTAGAGGCCATGCCACCTTACCAAGGAGGCGGGGAGATGATCAAAGAGGTGAGTTTCAGTGGAACAACCTACAATGAATTACCTTATAAATTTGAGGCAGGAACGCCAAATATTGCGGATGTCATTGCTTTTGGAGCTGCTTTGGATTACGTCCAAGCCATTCCAGCAGAGGCGCTTGCAGCCCAGGAAGAGGCTTTATTAGCCTATGCTACGAAGAAATTACAATCCATTCCCGGATTAAAGATTGTGGGTACTGCCCCTGAAAAGATTGCGGTTATCTCTTTTGTGGTGGACGGCGTTCATCCACAGGATATTGGTGTGTTGTTAGATAAATTTGGCATTGCGATTCGTACAGGCCATCACTGCGCTCAGCCGTTAATGCAGCGTTATGAGCTAGTGGGAACTTGTCGCGCCTCCTTCTCGTTCTACAATACGTTCGAGGAGATTGATCGCTTTGTTTTATGTTTAGAGAAGACTTTACAAATGTTACAATAAATGGGACAGGCGATAAACGATATTCAAGAAGAATTAATTGAGGAGTTTGGTCTTTTCGAGGACTGGGCGGATAAATATGAGTATTTGATTGACTTAGGCAAGAAATTAGCGCCTATGTCGGATGCTTATAAGACGGAAGAGAATGTGATTAAGGGCTGTCAAAGCCGTGTCTGGTTACATGCCGAAAAGCAAGGCGATTTAGTCGTGTTTCAAGCTGATTCAGAGGCCATTATCGTGAAAGGAATGATCTCGATGTTGATTCGGGTATTGTCTAATCACACGCCAGCCGAGATTCTTGCGGCTGATTTATATTTTATTGATCAAATTGGAATGAGTCAGCATTTAGCCCAAACTCGCTCCAATGGATTAGTTTCCATGGTAAAACAAATGCAACACTATGCTTTGGCCTTCTCTTAAGCGATTATTTAAAATGGAAAATTCAAGTCAAATGAATGAGGTAGAATTAAAGGAAAAGGTAGTAAAGGCGATTAAGACCGTCTATGACCCAGAAATTCCTGTCGATGTGTATGAACTCGGATTAATCTATGAAATCAAGATTTTTCCGGTAAATAATGTGTACATCCTAATGACTTTAACATCCCCTTCCTGTCCTTCTGCAGAAAGTATTCCGGTGGACATTGAAAAGGCGGTTAGAGAAATTGAAGGAATTGCAGAGGTATCTGTTGAATTGACTTTTGACCCACCTTATGAGCAAGATATGATGTCAGAAGTGGCCAAGTTGGAACTTGGATTTATGTAGTAGCGTTATCACAATTAAATATAAATAGAACATATATGTATCCAGAACATTTAGTACATCCTATGCGGATGGATATCGTGGCCGGAGGATTCCAAGAATTGAAGTCAGCTTCAGAGGTGGAAGACGTGATGGCTAAGCCAGGTACAACCTTGGTATTTTTTAACTCAGTTTGTGGATGTTCAGCATCTACAGCTCGTCCAGGCGTTAAAAATGCAGTAGCTGCTTCAGTTAAGAAACCAAATCAATTAGTGACGGTTTTCGCTGGAGTTGATCCAGAAGCAGTTCAAAAAGCACGTGAGTATACTCTTCCTTATCCTCCATCATCTCCATCGATCGCTTTGTTTAAAGATGGTGAATTAGTTCACTTTGTAGAGCGTCACCACATTGAGGGTCGTTCGGCAGATATGATTGCAGGTCACTTAGAAGGCGTTTTTGACGAATTCTGCTAATATTAATTAGTCATAAAAAAAGGGAGCTTCGAAAGAAGCTCCCTTTTTTGTTTCCTTTCAGAAAGGATTATTGCTTAGGCGCACCGCCCATCGCTCCTGATTCTGAAGTACTATTCTTTGCTTTCTCAGCCATTTTCTTAGCAGCGCCTTCATAGTCACCCGCTTTAATGAAGGACATCTTCAATAAGTCGATTGATTTCTGAGTAGCCTCTTGAATTTGTGCTGGAGTTAAGCTCTTCACCTTGTTCTCTAATTCCTCAGACCACTTCATGTTACGGCCTAAGAATAAGTTGCTGTTCAAGCTTCCTACTAAGGCGTTGTCTTGAGAACGAGTTACTTGACGAGATTGTAACCAAGATTTCTTAGCCTCATCGATTTCCTTTTGAGTGAAACCTTCTTTCAATACTTTCTCGATTTCCTCTTTGAAAGCTGACTCTAGTTTCGCTAAGTTCTCAGGAGCATAGATAGCATATCCGATAAATGCACCGCTTTGATCTAATGGGCTAGCAACGAATTGAGAACCCACACCATAAGATAAACCATCTTTTTGACGGATACGGTTCATTAAACGAGAGCTCAAACCACTACCACCACCTAACATGTAGTTAGATAATTCTAGTGCTGCGTAGTTAGGGTCGCTATCAGAGATCTTTAACGGCTGGTAGGCTAAGAAGAAGGCATTTGCTTTATCAGGTGTTTCGATAGAGATCGCTTTTCCTCCTGTTTCCTTAAACTCATCTACAATGCGTTTGTAAGGTTTTGGAGATTTCCAATTCCCAAATTCTGCTGCAATTAAATCCTTCACTTCTTTCTCGTCGAAATCACCGACTGCTGAGAACGTAGCATTAGATGCGCCATAGAAGTTCTTGTAGAAATTAACAGACTCTTCTAGTTTTACCGCTGCATAATTAGCCGTTTGCTCTGCCATCGTAGGCTGGTAGCGAACATCTTTCTTATCATAGTGACCAGCTCTTAATTGACCCAAAGCCTCAGAACCTTTTGCTTGCGGCTCACTTTTTTGTCCTTCGATTGCCGTTAAGTTTTCTTGTTTTAACTTCTCGAATTCATCTGCAGGGAATACCGGTTGTTTTAATGCCTCAGCTACTAATTTCATCGCAGGGATTAAATTCTCGCGCGTTGTCTCAATAGAAATGTTCGCTTGAGTTGCTCCACCTGAGATCGAAACACGTGCTTTTAACTTGTCTAATTCATCTTGGAATTGTTGACGAGTATGCTTAGCTGTACCTTTAGTTAACATATCTGCTGCTAAATCTGCGGCAGTTGCTGTACCCATTAATGACTTTTCATCGCCAAAACGTAAAGTCATACGTGCATAAACTGAGTTACCACGTGTCTTTTTAGATAAAAGAGCTAATTGAACACCACCAATTTTCTCTGTCTTCGTACGAGCATCGATGTTTGCTGGAGATGGATCAAATGCTTCTCCTTGGCTAACAGCCGCTTTAGGTTTGAAATCCTTTAGGATAGTTGCTACATCCTTCGCTTCTGGAATCTCAGCACGCTCTGGTTTTTCTGTAGGATAGAAAGTACCAGAAGTACGATTAGATGATTTGAAATAAGCAGCAGCCACACGTTGAATGTCCGCTGGAGTGATTTTCTCTAATTGATTACGTGTATGGAATAATAAACGCCAATCGCCTTGAGCGATGAATTCAGAAAGACCTACACCGACACGTTGTGCGTTATTTAATAATAGCTCGATATTCTTGATTCCTTTGGTCTTAATGCGATCAACCTCTTCTTTTGTTGGAGGAGTTTTGGCAAAATTCTCAATCGTCTCAATCATGATCTTGCGAACTGAATCAACTGATTTCTCTTTTAATACCTCTGAACCGAAGTACACAAGACCTGGCTCTTTCAATTGGAAAGTCATACCAAACTGGCTGCTTGCCTTCTTTGTATCGATCAACGCTTTGTATAAACGTCCAGACGGAGCATCTGTTAATAAGTCAGTCATCACATCAACAGCCACATAATCAGGATGTAAGCCAGATGGAATATGGTAAGCCATACCCACTACTTGCACATCACCCACACGACGCAAAGTAACATCTCTCTCTCCATCTTGCGTAGGCTCAGCCGTGAAAGTAGGAGTTAAAACACGCTCAGGACGAGGAATTATACCGAATTTCTCGTTGATCAATTTCAATGTTTTGATGGCATCGAATTTACCCGCTACTAATAATACCGCATTATCTGGCTGGTAGTACTTACGGTAATAGGCTTGTAAATTCTCGATAGGCACCTTTTCGATGTCAGAACGAGCACCAATGGTCGAGTTACCGTAGTTATGCCATAAGAAAGCGGTAGAAACGATACGCTCCATTAAAACGCTTCCTGGATCATTCTCCCCACGCTCGAATTCATTACGAACTACCGTCATTTCGGTTTCTAATTCGCTTTTAGCAATACGAGAATTGATCATACGATCTGCTTCCATATCTAAAGCCCAATCTAGATTTTCGTCCGTCGCTGCGAAAGTTTCGAAGTAGTTCGTACGATCTAACCAGGTAGTTCCGTTGAATTGAGCACCGTGATCAGAGATTTCTTTTGCTACTTCCTTGTGTTTTTCTTTCGTTCCTTTAAACACCATATGCTCTAATAAGTGAGACATACCTGTTTCACCGTAACCTTCGTGACGAGAACCTACTAAATAGGTGATATTTACCGTCACCGTTTGTTTCGAAGGGTCTGGAAATAATAAAACCTTCAAGCCATTGGCTAACTTGTATTCTGTAATTCCTTCCGCTTCAGTCACCTTTTCAGGGATAGGAAGGCTAGCGGACGCCTTTTGTGTTGATGGAGCGGGTTTCGTTTGTGCAATCGCAGGCTGCAAGAGACAAAGTAGTAAACCCGATAGAATAATTTTCTTCATAGGGGTATTTTGTTTATTGACTCGAAAAATAGAAATAAATTAAATTGTGGGTATTGATAAAATGATGAACGGCAAAAATTATTTCTTGTACTGTTGGATTAACTTGTAAATCGCCTTTTGTGTTTCCATATTAGGAAAGTATTCAAATATAATTTCGTGTTTATCATAATCTAACAGGAGCCCAGATTCTAAGAAATGAAAAGCCTCTTTGAATTGGCCTGCTTTAATTAAAAAGATAGCGGCTCGGTAATATAAATCGGCTTCCTCTGGTAGTTCGTCGATGGCAGAGAGCATGATTTCAGCACATTTTTCGAAATCATTGAGATCGTAATGCAATTGTGCCCATTTTACCCAAGTAGGAGCGAAGAAGGAATCTAGATCTACGGATTTGGCATAGGCCTCATCAGCAGAAACGGGATTGCCTAAATAGGATTCTACATCTGCTAAACCGGTCCAATATAAAGGATTCGTGTCATTTAGTTTCAGCGCTTTTTTTAAGAAATGCAAGGCTTCAAACCATTTGTCCATCTCCGTTAGACAAACCGCTAATCCATAATAGCCTTCATCCCATAAAGGATCGACTTTTATGGCCTCTTTATAAAAGGGTAAGGCTTCGTCAAATCGGCGTTGTCTCTCGATACTTGCGCCTAAACAGCAATATAATTCGGGATTCGGATCATCGTATTTCAAGCATAATTGATAGGCTTCTTCTGCCTTCGCATATTCTTGGATATTCATGTAAGTATTGCCTAAATTGAATAATGAAGACCCAAAAGTAGGTTCAATCGCCAGCGAGTATTCATAGGCATCGATCGCCTTTTCAAACTGTTTTAATTTCGAATAAGCTATACCTAAATTATACCAAGCCGTAAAGGAGAACGGATCGGCATCAATAAATTGCTTGTAATAGGGGATGCTTTCCTCGATTTTGCCTATTTCGTCTAAGCAATTAGCGAGTTCCACAAGGGCATTTTCATTCTCGGAATTAAGCTCTAAGCACTTTTTTAGCATATCGACTGCCTCTCGTGGTTTTCCCCAAGCCTGGTAACTTAGACCGATGCGAAAGTAGACCTCGTCTTTCTCTTCTGTGCGATCTAATGCCGCTAAAAAGAGTTGGATAGATTCCTCGTGCTGCCCCATTTGGCTTAGTAAATAGCCTTTAACAAGGGTTAATTCAATGTCATTTGGGAAAAGCAGGATGGAGTTTTCGATTAATTCCATGGCCTCTTCAGGTCGCTGCATTTCACCTAAAATTTGCGCTTTTAGGGTAATTAATTCGAGGGAATAATTGAAATGGGAAAGCCCTAAATTAACGGCATCTAAGGCTTGGTCAAATCGGGATTGAACAAAGTAATGTTCGGCGATTTGTTCTAGGGTTTCTGCATCGAAAAACGCGTTTTCTTGCTGATTCAACATGTTTTCGTAGCGCTGTACGGAAGATTGAATGTCTTCTTTATTCTCGTCGAATTCGGGATCTAGCATTTTTCAAAATACATTTTTACTAAAATAAAGAATATTATTTATTCTTGAACCCCTTTTCGGCTTATTTTTGTTCCAAATAACTCATAATGTCAAAAATCTGCGCCATTGCGGACCTCGGTACGAATACCTTTCAGTTACTTATTTCTCCACTAGACCATTTCCAGGTGTTAGAGCACCTACAACGCCCGGTGGGTTTGGGGATGGGAGCTATGGAACAGGTAGTGCTGCAAGAAGATGCGATGGATCGGGCGCTTGTCGCCTTACACGAATTCGTCTCTTTGTTTTTGTCCAAAGGAGGAGACATTAGCGATTTTTATGCCATCGGAACAAGCATATTACGTCGAGCATCGAATGCCGGGGCTTTTATACAAAGGGTTAAAGAAGAACTCGGAGTCTTTATTTTAGTGATTGATGGAATTCAAGAAGCAGAATATATCTATGCGGGGATACGAAATTCGCTTCCTGATCGTTGGGAGAAAACGAGTTTGGTGATGGATATAGGGGGAGGAAGTGTGGAATTCATCTTATTTAAAGGATATGAGGTACTTTATCGAGTGAGTTTAGAATTAGGTGGTTTGCGATTAAAGTCCCTTTTTTCGGTGGATAATGAGTTTAGTTTATCTATTGTAAAGGATTTAGATGCACACGTGACGAAAGAAATAAGTGTTTTGTTTCAGGCCTGTGAGAAGTCAAAACCCGAGGTATTGATAGGGGCCGCAGGTGCTTTTGAGACGATATTGGATTTAGAGAATAGACCAGGCAAGGCACCGGCCTCTTGCGAGATTGAATTGAACCAGTTTTTGCAGCATAAATTAAACCTTGACGCCTTGCCTTATGAAGAGCGGAAGGCCTATCCTGGTATGAGAGCATTCAGGGCAAGTATTTTCCCTTATGCCACCTTTTTAATTGAGAAGGTAGTAAGGGAGTTGAAGATAAACGAGCTTTGGTTTTCTTCGTACAGTTTGAAAGAGGGATTTTGGTTTAAAGAACTAGCTTCTTCCTCACAACAACCCTAGAGATTATAAAAAAAAAATTGTAAACTTGTAGTTAATAAGATTAATCAATTCATCCTATGGCTTTATCGCTAGCAACTATTTTACTTCAGGCGGGTGTAACCGTCGATTCACTTTCTTCTGCGGTGGCAGATTCTATCGTTAATGCTTCTGGTCCGGTTCAAGAAGTGACTAAAGTAGTCGTAGAAGAATTTTCGGTTTTAGACTTATTAGGAAAAGGGGGATATGTGATGTATCCAATCAGTTTCTTGTTTGCTGCAGCCGTTTTCTTGTTCATCGAACGCTATTTATACATTCGTAAAACGGCTAAATTAGATGAGAATTTCTTGCACACGATCAATGATATGTTGCAAGCTGGAAATGTCCAAGGTGCGATTAATTTCTGCAAAACGAATTCCTACCCGATCGCTAAGTTGTTAGAAAAAGGATTGTCTCGTTTAGGATCACCTATTCGCGATATTGAGGCGGCTATTGAGAATAAGGCCAAAGTGGAAATCTACAACATGGAGAAGAATTTAGGTATTCTTAGTGCCATTGCTCGTATTGCACCGATGTTCGGATTCTTAGGAACAGTTACGGGTATGATTCGTACCTTCCACAACATTTCGATTTCAAATAAAATTGATATCTCTACGATTGCAGGGGGTATTTATGAGAAAATGGTAACATCCGCATCGGGTTTAATTGTGGGTATCATTGCTTATGTATTGTATACCTTATTAACGACGATGATTGATCGTACGATCAATAAAATGGAGATTACAGCGATTGATTTCTTAGATATTCTTCACAAGCCAGCTTCTAAATCTTAATTCAATGAACTTTAGAAAAAGAGCCAGAGAAGCATCAGAAGTAGAAACGGGGGCCCTAGCGGATATCCTTTTCTTTCTATTGATGTTCTTTTTAATGATTTCGACGCTTGCTTCTCCTGATGCGATTAAATTGCTTTTACCAGAAACGGCAAAGCCTATGCCTACACCTGCGAACGAAGTGATTCGTTTAACGGTCGATGAGCAGTTGAACTATTATATTGATGATCGTTTAGTGGATGTGGCGAATTTAGAGGCTGAATTAACTAAGGAAGCGACTTCTAAAAAAGCGGTAACTTTAGTGGTTCGTATGGATCGCAACCAAACAGTACAAGAATTAACGAATATCTACGACCTAGCGGCTAAATTAAAATTAGCCATGGTCATGGCCGCAGAAAAGAAAAAATAGAATTTATGGAAGGCTATGTACTCATCGCCCTCAAATCAATAGCCGTTTACGTGTTCATCGTAGCGGCTATTCGTTTTTTTGGGAAGAAGGAATTTGCACAATTGTCCGTGGTAGATGTGGTTTTCATTTTGTTGATCTCTAATGCCGTTCAAAATGCCATGGTCGGCTCAGACTCGAGTTTGGGCGGTGGTTTAGTAGCCGCTTTCGCTTTATTTGTGATGAATTATGGTTTCAAATTTCTCTCTTCTTATAGCCCATTTTTAGCCAAAGCCATTGAAGGTGAGCCTATCTTATTGATTTATCACGGAGTCGTTAAAGCGTCTGGTCTTAAAAAAGCAGGGCTTACTTTAGTGCAATTAGAGGCGGTCGTTCGAGAACATGGCGTATCTAGTCTTTCTGAGGTGGATTTAGCTGTATTCGAAGTAGATGGGAATATTTCTGTTTTAACGGATAATTATCGCAATTCAAGTAAAAGAAAGCATAAAGCACTTCAAATAATAGGCAGAAATACGGCCTAAAATCGTATATTTGCCTTAAATCTCAGCTGTTTGTAGAGTTGAGTATCATTTTGTTTTCTTTTTTAATGGAAAAAATCCTAAAATTCGGTGGGACTAGTTGTGGAAGCATCGAAAGCATTCAATCCGTTTTGACGATTATCGAGTCAAACTGGAAATCCTCCTCAGACTTTGTTGTTGTTTTTTCTGCCATGGGCGGTGTGACCAATCATTTGTTGGAAGCGGGCACCCTAGCGGCTCAGCCGAAAAGCACGGTAAATACGCTGATTGAGACGATCGAAACACGTCATTTTGACGTCATTAAGCACTTTATTCCAGTGACAGGGCAAAGCCAAGTAATTGCCCATGTGCGTACTTTGGTAAATGAATTGCGGGATGTGTTGAAAGGTATTAATTTGATCAAAGAGATTTCGCCTAAGACCTCTGATTTATTAGTAAGTTTTGGTGAAAGGCTATCTACCTATTTAATTTTCGCCATTTTACAGCAGAGAGGATTTCCTGTTGTTTATGTAGATGCGCGTGAAATTATAAAAACCAATAGTGCATTCAGTCATTCAGAAGTAAATTTTGCTGAGACGAATGCCTTGATTAACTCTTTCTTTGAAACGAATAAAGGGAAAATAGGCTTGGTGACTGGCTTTATTGCTTCTAATTCAAAAGGGGAGACGACGACTTTAGGTCGGGGTGGTTCCGATTATACGGCCTCCGTTTTAGGAGCTGCTTTAGGTGTAAAAGAGATCGAGATTTGGACGGATGTGGATGGTATGATGACCTCAGATCCGCGCAAAGTGAAGTCTGCGTTTACGATTCCTTCAATATCTTATTCAGAAGCGATGGAATTAACTCATTTCGGTGCTAAAGTCATTTATCCTCCGTCTTTACAGCCTGCCTTTGCGAAAAACATCCCTATTCGTGTGTTGAACACGTTTAATCCTTCTTTTGCAGGAACTGTTGTTAGCAAAGAGCCGACGGGTAGTCCTTATATTATTACGGGTATCTCATCGATTGATCAATTAGCGTTGGTTAATTTACAAGGCTCGGGAATGATAGGTGTTGCGGGGGTTTCAGCCAAATTATTTACGGTTTTAGCCCGCGAAAAAATATCAGTTGTCTTGATTTCTCAAGCGTCATCTGAGCATAGTATCTGTTTTGCCATTGATCCAGCGGTATCTGAGAAGGTGCGTAAGGTGCTAGAAAAAGAATTCGCGACAGAGATGGCTGCAGGAGATATCGAGGGTATCGATATTCAAAAAGACCTTTCTGTTATCGCTGTAGTGGGTGAAGGTATGCGTAAGCACACCGGTGTGAGTGGTAAATTATTCTCTTCTCTGGGTAAAAATGGAATTAACATTGTGGCTACGGCGCAAGGTTCTTCTGAGTTGAATATATCTGTTGTGATTGAAAATAAGGACCTTTCTAAGGCCCTGAACGTCATTCACGAGACTTTTTTCTTTTCCCAAATCAAAACCTTGCACCTCTATCTAGTAGGCGCTGGTCTGATTGGAAAGACTTTATTAGAGCAAATTATTGGTCAGGAGCATTATTTGGCCAAATACAAAGGTATTCGCATTCGTCTAATCGGTATCGCGAATAGTCGGAAGCAATTGATTCAAGAAGAGGGGATTGAGTTAGATAAAGCGTTGGACTTGTTGAATCAAAGGGGTCAGGAGGCAGATTTAGCTGGTTTTATTGCTCAAATTAAATCCTTGAACTTGCCTAATTCTATCTTTGCGGATTGCACAGCAAATAAGGAGATTTATACAAATTATTTAGGCCTATTCCAGTCTAATATTTCGGTGGTAACACCGAATAAGGTAGCGAATTCAGGTCCTTATGAATTATATGCTCAATTGCATCAAACGGCTCTAGCTAAAGGAGTTAAGTTCTTGTATGAGACGAATGTAGGTGCTGGTTTGCCAGTCATTAATACCTTGCAAGGCTTAATCGCATCGGGTGATCGCTTTGAGAAAATTGAAGGGATTTTATCCGGTACTTTATCGTTCTTGTTTAATCAATTTAAGCCGGGGAAATCTTTTGGTGAAGTATTGAGAACTGCGAAAGAGAAAGGTTATACGGAACCTGATCCGAGAGAAGATTTAAGTGGGATGGATGTGGCTCGTAAAATTTTGATCTTAAGTCGTGAAATTGGGATGAAATTAGAGTTCTCTGATATCACGATTGAGAAAATTATTCCTCCTGCCTGTGAGGCTGCACCATCGGTGGATGCTTTCTTTGAGGAGATTGATAGAGCAAACGATTTCTTCGAGCAATTAGTGAATGAAGCCGCTTCGAAAGGGGAGGTTCTGCGTTATATTGCTTGTTTGGAAAATCAAAAAATCACGATCGGTTTACGTTCGGTAGGTCCTACACATCCCTTCTATCAGATGGATGGAGCAGATAATGTGATTGCCTTTACTACAAAGCGTTACCATGATCGCCCCTTAGTGATCAAAGGACCTGGTGCTGGTGCCGAAGTGACCGCCTCAGGTGTTTTTGCTGATATTGTATCCATTGGTAGTCATCTCGCATAATATGGAAAAGATACGTGTATATGCGCCTGCAACGGTTGCGAATGTGGCTTGTGGATTTGATATCTTCGGTTTTGCGGTAAATCACCCGGGTGATGAGGTCGTTTTAGAAAAGAAGTCTACACCTGGAATCATCATTAAAGAAATTACAGGTGACGATGGCCGTTTACCCAAAGCCGTGGAGAAAAACACGGCCGGAATTGCCATCCAAAAATATTTATCTTTCATCGGTCGTGAAGACCAAGGTTTTGAGCTGTCCTTGCACAAGGATATGCCTTTAGGTTCAGGCTTAGGTTCCTCCGCTGCTTCCGCAGTTGCGGGCGTTTTCGCTGCAAATGAACTCATGGGCCGCCCATTATCCCAAAAAGATCTCTTGCCCTTCGCGATGGAAGGTGAGCGCGTCGCCTGCGGCTCCGCGCACGCGGACAATGTAGGTCCTTCTTTATTAGGTGGCTTTATCGTCATTCGTTCTTACGATCCTTTAGATATCATTCAAGTTCCTGTACCTGAGGATTTATACGCCAGCATCGTTCACCCTCAAATCGAGGTTAATACGAAGGATGCTCGAGGGATTTTAGATAAGGAGATTTCTTTATCTACCACCATTACTCAAATGGGTAACGTGGCAGGCCTCGTAGTCGGCCTCTTACTGCCTGATTATGAATTAATTGGTAGATCCCTAGTCGATGTGATTATCGAGCCGTCAAGAGCCATCTTAATACCTGGATTCGCAGAAGTGAAAGCAGCGGCTATCGCCAAAGGCGCCTTAGGATGCTCGATCTCTGGTTCTGGTCCATCATTATTTGCCTTGTCGAAAGGAGAGGAAACAGCAAAGAAAGTGGCTGAAGCCATGGCTGCTGAATTCGCAGCCTTAGGTATTGGATCGGAACAATATGTCTCCCAAATCAATCAAAAAGGCCCCGTAGTCTTAGCTGATTAAGCTTTAGGATGCGCTTGCTGGTAAATCGCCTTCATCTTTTCCATCGAATTGTGGGTATAGACTTGCGTTGCGGCTAGATTCGCGTGGCCTAATAACTCTTTGATGGCATTTAAATCAGCGCCTCTATTCAACAGATGCGTTGCATAGGTATGGCGCAACACGTGCGGAGTTAGTTTCTCTAGTTGGCTGTATTCCCCTAGGTTTTTCTTCACTAATCGTTGTACAAACATCGGGTAAAGTGGCTCTCCTTTGTCCGTTAGCAATAAATGAGCGTTCTCGAAGGGGCAAAATTGGCGGTAAGTCTCTATGAGTTCCACTAAGAAAGCAGGAATCGGTATCATCCGCTCCTTATTTCGTTTTCCAATGACGCGGATCGTTTTAGCCGCTAAATTGACTTGTGAGTTTTGTAGGGAGTTGAGTTCAGCGAGCCGAATGCCAGTTCCATACAATAAAAATAGGATAAGCTCGTCGCGCGCTTCCCTGAAATTTGTGGCGATTATCCGGTTCTCCACGAGGTTCTCCATCTCCGATTCTCGGACAAAATGGGGGATTTTCTTCGTGGTTTTCACCATCCGAATGGAGGCCATCGGATTTTCGGTGATTTTTCCTGTTCGTAAAAGGTATTTATAGAAGGTCCGAAGCGTGGCTAATTTGCGGTTAATGCTGCGGTTTTGGAGGCTATCATCGGATAAACTGATGAGCCATTTCCTAACATCCATGGCCTGAACCTGCTGGAGTTCTATCGGATTTACAAAAGCGGTAAATTGCTCTAAGTCAGTGGAGTAGGATGTAATCGTGTGCGAACTGAGGCGCCTTTCGATGGACAGGTGGTCCAAAAAAAAATTGACTAATTCACGATTCATCATCGAAATTAGTCAATTCCTTTAAAGAATGTATAGGAAATTAGTTATTAATATTTCCGTAAGTGATTTGCTTGTAAGCAGCACGAATCATTTCTTTACGACGACCTACAGAAGGTTTTTCGAAAGCAGATCTTCTACGTAGTTCTTTTACTACACCTGTTTTTTCAAATTTCTTCTTGAAGCGCTTTAAAGCCTTATCAATTGATTCGTTCTCTTTTATCGAAATAATTAACATTTTCTTTTGTCTGTTTTTTTAAATTGTGTGCAAAGATAGTAATATTTTTTTGATGCGCAATAGCTGAATCGATTATTTCAATGAATGTTTTTGCCTATTTTTGTGCTTTCATCTTAAAGAAAATTATGTCAGACTTTTCACGGACAACGGTTACTGCAGCGTTAATTTATGCGAACGGGCCTATTCACATCGGTCACCTAGCAGGTTGTTACTTGCCAGCAGATATCTATGTTCGCTATTTGCGCCTACAAAAGAAGGATGTGATTTTTGTGTCTGGAACAGATGAACACGGCGTGCCTATTACCATTAAGGCCGCTAAAGAGGGTAAAACTCCGCAACAAGTCGTTGATTATTACTACAAAGAGATCAAAGACTCTTTCGAGCAATTTGGTATATCATTTGATATTTACGGTCGTACCTCTGATCCAATTCATCATGAAGTTTCGCAAGAATTCTTCCTGAAACTATACAATGAAGGGAAGTTTGTGGAGGAAGTGACAGAGCAATTCTATGATGAAGAGGCCAAACAATTCTTAGCGGATCGCTACATCACGGGTGATTGTCCTTCTTGTAAGCAGCCTGGTGCCTATGGTGATCAATGCGAAAAGTGTGGAACGACACTTTCGCCTACTGAATTAGTTAATCCAAAATCGGCCTTAAGTGGTTCTAAGCCCGTATTAAAGCCGACAAAAAACTGGTTCCTGCCCTTAGATCAATGGCAGCCAGAATTAGAAAAATACATCGCTTCTCATCCGGAATGGAAGTCAAATGTGACGGGTCAAGTGAAATCTTGGTTGCAAGAAGGCTTGAAACCTCGTGCGATGACACGTGATTTAAACTGGGGTGTGCCTATTCCTTTGCCGGATACGGAGGGGAAAGTGCTTTATGTATGGTTTGATGCGCCTATCGGCTATGTCTCCATAACGAAGCAATTAACGCCGGAGTGGGAGACCTATTGGAAGGCGAAAGATAGCCGGATTGTTCATTTTATTGGAAAAGATAATATCGTCTTCCATTGTTTGATCTTCCCAGCGATGTGTATGGCACACGGAGGCTATCAATTAGCGGATCAAGTGCCTGCGAATGAGTTTATGAACCTAGAAGGGGATAAGATTTCGACCTCACGCAATTGGGCGGTTTGGTTACATGAATATTTAGTGGATTTTCCTGGAAAGCAAGACGTTTTGCGTTATGCATTAACGGCTTCGAGTCCTGAAACGAAGGATGCCGATTTTACCTGGGCTGATTTTCAGACCAAAAACAACTCCGAATTAGTAGCCATCCTTGGCAATTTCGTGAATCGGGCCTTTGTGTTAATCGATAAGAACTTTAATTCAGTAGTTCCTCCTAAGTTAGAAGGAACTGGTTTAGAGGCTGATTTAATCGCCGCTGTGGCAGATATTCCAGCTAAATTGGAAGCTGCTTTGGAAAATTACAAGTTCCGTGATGCGCTTGTTTTAGCGATGGAAATTGCTCGTTTAGGTAATAAGTATTTAGCGGAAGCAGAGCCTTGGAAGATCATGAAAGGGGATACAGCGAAGGCTGGAACGGTGTTGAATTATGCGGTTCAATTAGTGGCCCAAGCGAGTATTGCACTTGAACCTTTTATTCCATTTAGCGCTCACAAATTGCGTTCTGCTTTAGGAATGACTTCTTTTGAATGGTCTAGTTTAGGTAATTTCGAGTTAATCTCTGCTGGAACTGCATTGCAGAATCCAGGATTATTATTTGAAAAGATTGAGGACGAAGAGGTACAAAAGCAAGTGGATAAATTAACCCAAACAAAAGCTCAGATGGAATTAGCTTCGAAATCGGTGCCCGCTTTAAAGGAGACAGTAGCCTTTGATGATTTTGCCAAAATGGACATTCGCATAGGCGAAATCGTCGCAGCAGAGAAGATGGAAAAGAGTAAGAAGCTTTTGAAACTTCAAGTAAATGATGGATTTGTGACACGTACGATCTTGTCTGGTATTGCAGAACATTTTGCTCCAGAGGATCTTGTAGGTAAACAAGTAACCTTTTTAGCTAATCTAGCGCCTCGTAAAATGATGGGTATAGAAAGCGAGGGGATGATTCTAATGGCTGAAGATGCGGATGGAAGTTTAGCTTTAGTTCAGCCGAATAAGCCAATCTGGAACGGAGGAACGGTGAATTAAGCCCCAAAATAGGCTAGGTTTAAAATAAAAATAAGGTCAGAAGAAACTTCTGGCCTTATTTGTTTAACCTCTAAACCTATTTAACTATGAAAATTTATACAAATATAATGC
>JBJOIV010000004.1:0-54798 GCA_046046955.1 Bacteroidota bacterium
GAAATTACAAAATTACTGTAGGTAACTCTGCTGTTTTAGTTTTTTCAGCGGTTGGTACTAATTCACAAGAAGTTTCAGTAGGATCTAAGACGCAAATCAATGTGTCTCTTAGTGCTGATACTAAATCATTACAAGAAGTTGTTGTGGTAGGTTATGGTACTCAAAAGAAGAGTCAACTAACAGGAGCTATTTCATCTGTAACTGCTAAACAAATCACGGAAATGCCTATTACTAACTTAGGTCAAGCGATGCAAGGTCGCGTGGCGGGTGTAGACGTTTCTCAATCTGGTTCTAAACCAGGTACAGTTCCTAAGGTTTTGATTCGTGGTCGTCGTTCATTTAACGCTGGTAATGATCCTTTATATGTAGTTGATGGAATTCCTCTTTCAGGTGGTTATGAAGATATGAACCCGAATGATGTGGCTTCAATGGAAATCTTGAAAGATGCAACAGCTACTGCTATCTACGGTGCTCGTGGTGCGAATGGTGTTGTTTTAATTACAACGAAGCGTGGAGGTAAAGATGGTAAGACAGTTATTTCTTATGATTCATACATCGGATCTACTCAATCATTAGATAAGATTAACTTATTTACTGGTGCAGAGTACGCTGAAATGAAGCGTGAGTCTCGTCGTACAATTGGTACTTACAAAGATGCGAATGGAAATTTAGTACCTACAGGTGTTATTGATGCATTTGCAGATTCCAAGTTATTTATCGCAGTGGAATTAGATGGTATTGCTAAAGGTCGTACAACGGATTACCAAGATATGATGGTAAGAAAAGGTATGCAGCAAAACCATGCAATTGGTGTTCAAGGTGGAAATGATAAAACACAATTCTCAATCAATGCGGGTTATTTCCAAGATAATGGTATTATTCAAGGTCTTGATTTTACTCGTTATTCAGTGCGTACAAGTGTAGATCACCAAGTGAATAAAGCCTTAAAAGTAGGAGCATCTTCTTATTTAATGTATTCTGTAACTAATGGAGCTAACTTAAACCCATATGGTTTCTTATTATCTCAAAACCCATTAGCGAGATCACATGATGACTCTGGTAACTTAATCTTCACACAGACTGATGATGCGTTATTAACGAACCCTTTAAATGAAATTGTTCCAGGTGCTAAGGTGGATGAGACGAAGAAATACCGTATTTTCAACAGTATTTATGCAGAGTTACAATTAGCTAAAGGTTTAAAATACCGTGTGAATTTCGGTCCGGACTTTACCATCTCTCGTAATGGTCGTTTTGACGGAGCTTTAACTAACGCAATTAAGGGTGGTAATCCAACCGCTTATACAGATAATCGTCAGGGTTTCAATTATACGGTCGAAAATATCTTAACGTATAATAAGCAGTTTAAAGATCACAATTTAGGCGTGACTTTATTACAATCCATGCAGCGTGATAACTTTGAGCGTTATGAGCAAAACGTATTAGGCGTTCCAGTAGAGACTCAACAATTCTACAATGTAGGAAATGCTTCTTCTATCCAAGGAGTGGGATCTAACTTAATCCAATGGACGATTGCTTCATATATGGCTCGTATTAACTATGACTATAAAGGAAAGTATTTATTAACTGTGACTGCACGTCGTGACGGTTCATCTCGTTTCGGTGAGAATTCGAAATGGGGTAACTTCCCTGGTGTGGCTTTAGGTTGGAATGTACACCAAGAGAACTTCATGAAAGACCTGACTTGGTTAGATGAATTAAAAATTCGTGCTTCATACGCGCAGGTTGGTAACCAAGGTTTATCCCCTTATCAAACACAAGGTTTAATGGGTCGTACATCCTATGCATGGAACAATACGGCTGCTTATGGATATCGTCCAAACACAATTGGTAATGCTGATTTGAAATGGGAAACGTCTACTTCGCAAAACTTAGGTGTTGATTTCTCTATCTGGAGAGGTCGCGTTTCAGGTTCGGCTGAATACTACCAAACAAATACAACGGATTTATTATTATCAGATCAATTACCTACTTCAACTGGTTTCGCAGCAGTTACGCGTAACGTAGGGGAGACAATGAACCGTGGTATTGAACTTTCGTTAACAACGAATAACATCGATGCAGCGAATGGATTTAAATGGAGTACAGACTTTGTATTCTATAAGAATCAAGAAGAAATTGTTTCACTTTATAATGGTAAAAAGGATGACGTAGGTAACCGTTGGTTTATCGGTAAGCCATTAAACTCTTATTTTGATTACGAATATGCTGGTATCTGGCAAACTGCTGAAGCTGACAAAGCTAAGGCAATGGGCTTTACAGTAGGCCAAATCAAAGTGAAAGATGCGAACAACGATGGTAAGATTACTGCTGATGACCGTGTTTTACTAGGATCTGATGTTCCAGCTTGGACAGGTGGTATAACAAACCGTTTCTCTTACAAAGGATTTGATTTGTCATTCTTCATCTTTACACGTCAAGGACAAATGATTGTATCTAAGTTCCACCAAAACTCTAACTACCTACAAGGTCGTTACAACCAAATCAAGGTGGATTACTGGACTCCAAACAATCCTGGTGCTCGTTATCCACGTCCTAACTTTAACCAAGAATTCCCTGCTTACAACACGGCGATTATGTACTATGATGGTTCATTTATCAAAGTTCGTAACATAAATTTTGGTTATAATTTCCCAGCTAAAACGGCAGAGAAATTAGGTCTTGCTTCCTTGCGTTTATTTGCAAGTATTCAACAACCATTCATCTTCTCGAACTATCGTTCAAAAGAAAATGGTGTGGATCCAGAAACATCAAATGGTAACGTAGAAAACAACGTAACTCCTGCTACATCGGTTTCAACGTTCGGTTTAAATATTAAATTTTAATCCCTGAAATAATGAAAAGTTTATATATCAAAAATTCATTAAAATCATTAGGTATTGCTTCAGCGATTATGTTGGGTACTGCCTCATGTAGTGATCTACTGAAGGAGACAGTTGTTTCAGCTATCAGTAATGATTATATTGCTACGACTCCCGGGTTTGTAGCTGCTACTAATGCGGCCTACACTCCACTACGTTCATTTTACGCTACTGAGCGTGGTTTAACGATGTCAGAATATGGTACTGATATTTACAGTGCTGGTGCGGATGGATCTTACAAAGGTTTTCACTTTTATGATTCACAGTTGACATCTTCTGTTGATATTTTAGCTCAATTATGGGATGAGACCTATAAGGGAATTAATACGATCAATGCGGTAATTGATCGTGCACCTTCGGTAACTGGTATCACTGATGCAGTTAAGGCTACTCGTGTGGCTGAAATGAAGTATTTACGTGCACACTATTACTTTATTTTAGTGCAGCAGTTTGGTCCTTTAGATTTACGTCTAAAAGAAACAACTGGTCCTACTAAAACAGCTACTCGTACACCTGAACAAGCTGTTTATAAGCAGATTGAAACAGATTTAAAAGATGCAATTGCTGGTCTACCTGCAGTGAAGGCAGCAGGTGATTATGGTCGTGCGACTAAGCCGGCTGCAGAGAACTTATTAGCTAAAGTGTATTTAACACGTGCGTCTTCTAAGTTTGCTGAATCTACTGATTATGCAATTGCTGCTACTTTATGTAATACGGTTATTGCAAACTATGGTTTCGCATTATTACCAGATTTTGCATCTGTTTTTGATCAAGCAAATCAAGTGAATAATGAAGTTATTTTCGCTGTTCAATATACATCTGATCCTTTAACGAATGGATTTGTTGATAACCAGGGTAACAAACTTCACTTATACTTTGGTATGCAATATGATACACAAGCTGGTATGCAACGTGACGTTGTAAATGGTCGTCCATTTAAGCGTTTGAAGCCTACGCCATACTTGTTGAATACTGTATTTGCTGAACGTGTGAATGATACACGTTACAATAAGACTTTCAAATCAGTTTGGTTATCAAATAAACCAGGTACTTATAATACAGCATTTGATATATCTAAGGCAACTGTTACTTACAAGGCTGGTGATACAACTATCTTTATTCCAGGTTACGAAATGTCATTAGCAGAACGTGCTGCAAAGAAATACCAAGTATTAGTGCCTAGTTTATATAATTTTGCTTTGTTCCCAACATTGCAAAAGTTCTTCGATCCACTTCGTCCGGATATGACGTATGAAAATGGTTCTCGTGATTACTTCGTACATCGTTTAGCAGATACTTATTTGATGTTAGCAGAAGCTCAATTCAAGTTAGGTAAGCAAGCTGAGGCAGTTGCTGCTATTAACATGGTTCGTGTTCGTGCTGCTGCTAAAGGTAAAGAAGAGGCGATGAAAGTTACTTCAGTTGATATGAACTTAATCATGGAAGAGCGTGCGCGTGAGCTTGCTGGAGAGCAAACACGTTGGATGGACTTGAAGCGTTGGAACAACTTAGTAGAACGTGTTAAGTTATATAACACAGATGCCGCTGTAGGTGTGAGAGATATTCACTATGTTCGTCCAATTCCACAAAAGCAAGTGGATTTATCTGAGAATGGTGGTTTCCCTCAAAACTCAGGTTACTAAGATTAATTTGATTTCTTAATTTTAATTCCGGAGGCCTGGTGGCCTTCGGAATTTTATTTAATAAGCCTTATGAAAAAAATAATTTGCTTCTGTTTCGGTCTGGTGGAATTTACGTCGTTTGCACAGAATCTCCCCGTTACGTTCAAATCTTCTAAGACATCGGTTGATGTGGAGGTAGGTGGTAAACCATTTACGTCTTATATCTTTCCAGGGCAAGATGTTCTTAAGAAAGCTGTTTTGTTTCCCTTAATCTCTGCAAAAGGATCCACTATTACGCGCGGTTATCCGATGGCTCCTAGAGCTGGAGAACGCATAGATCATCCACACCATGTGGGTATGTGGTTGAATTATGAAGATGTGAATGGATTTGATTATTGGAATAATTCGACTAACATCATCGCTTCTTTGCAAAACCACAAGATGGGTACGATTGTACATACGTCAATTGTTAAGCAAGATGCAAAGAAAGGTTTGTTAGAAGTGGCTGCTGATTGGATTGATAATGATGGGAAAGGGCAAAAGGTGTTAGCCGAAAAGACGTCCTATGTTTTTTCAGGTACTGCTGATTCTAGAACGATTGATCGTATAACGACGTTGACCGCGGTAGCTGACCAGGTTTTATTCAAAGACGTGAAAGACGGAATGTTTGCCATACGAGTAGCTCGTCAATTAGAAATTCCTTCGAATAAGCCTGATGTGTTTACAGATGCGCATGGCGTAGAAACGAAAGTCCCTGTGATGGACAATACAGGTGTTACAGGTGATTATCTTAGTTCAGAAGGAGTGAAGGGAGAGGCTGTTTGGAGTACACGTGCTAAATGGTTGAATTTGCATGGTGAGATGGATAATCATGCTATTTCGGTGACTATTTTTGACCATCCAGCTAATGTTTCATATCCAAGTTACTGGCATGCACGTGGTTATGGCTTGTTTGCTGTTAATCCTTTAGGGGCTAAAGTTTTTAGCAATGGTAAGGATGAACGTAATCTAACGTTAAAGAAAGGGGAATCTGTCACTTTTAGATACCGGACCTTAATTTCTGATCGTTTAAACTCGAAAGAGGAATTAGACAAAATTCAAGCAGAATTCGCTGCTAGCAAGTAATTTTTAAGAAAATACTCTTATTTTTGTAGTGTAAAGGGGGCTCTTGTAGCCCCTATTTTCTTTATTCTATGCAATTATCCTTTTTAGGAGCTGCCAGACAAGTAACCGGAAGTATGTTCCTGTTGCAATTGGAGGATGGCTACCAAATATTAATCGATTGTGGAACGGACATGGAGCGTAAGATCGACTTTGAAGAGCCGGTTGAACAAAAATCCTTCTTTTCTTTCGATGCCTCACTAATTAATTTAGTGATTTTAACTCACGCACACATTGATCACTCTGGTAATATTCCGATGCTTTACCGGGAAGGATATGAAGGTCAAATCTTATGCACACCACCTACTGCTGACTTAGCAGAACTTCTCTTGATGGATTCTGCTAGTCTTCATTTACGTCGCTTAAAGGCAGCGCAAGGGGAGAGTCGCAAAAAGCACAAGCAGATGGATCGCCTTCTTCGCAAAGGAGATCTGTATCTCCAAAAGGATGTGGAGAATGCGATGGATAATTTCGTGACACTTCAGTTTAACCGCAGGTTTATCGTATTCCCCGGTCTTGAAATAACTTTTGTTCCTGCTGGTCACTTATTAGGTGCTGCGCATGTATTGATTTCAGTTACTGAAAAAGGGGAGACTAAAACGATTGGATTTAGTGGTGATATAGGTCGTGCGAATTACCCTTTACATATCGATCCTCAGCCTTTCCCGGAAGTTGACTATTTAGTTTGCGAAACAACCTATGGCAATCGTATCCATGAGGATAAGGATAGTCCGATGGATGCTTTGGGAAAAGTAATTAAAGAAACATGTATCGATCGTCCTGGTCGACTTGTGATACCAGCTTTCTCTGTGGGTCGTACGCAAGCGGTATTATACACCTTGAATAAATTAATAGAAGAACGTAATTTTCCAGCTGTTCGGGTGTTTACGGATAGTCCGATGGGTCGGAGTTCAACTAAAATATATTCGAAATACTTATCCTATTTAAATCCGGAAGCACGCGAGTTTCACAAAGAGAATGATGAATTATTCGATGTGGAAAATTTGATTTTTCTTCAGACAGAGAAGGAGAGTAAGGCCATTCGCAATTACCGCGAACCTTGTATTATCATTTCTTCTTCAGGAATGATTTCAGGTGGACGTGTAGAGCAGCATATTGCCGACAATATATCGAATACCTATGCTACCATCTTATTAATTGGCTATACAGCGGAAGGAACATTGGGTCGTCAATTGTTAGCAGGCACTGATATGATTGTAGTTAAGGATAGAGAATATAAGGTGAATGCCCAAATTCGTAAGATTGACGTATTCTCTGGACACGCAGATCAGACTGGTTTATTAACGTTTGTAAAGCAACAGAATCCTTCTAAAATCAAGAAAATCTTTCTTTCGCATGGGGAAGAGGCAAGTATGTTAGAGTTTTCGTCTATTCTGAATGGATTAGGTTATGCTGATGTTATTTTGCCTCAAAAGGAAGATACTTTCGAGCTTTAATTTTATTTTTGTATCAAAATTTACGCTTTATGAAAACATTATTGGAATTTGAGAAGCCTATCGCTGAGTTAGAAGACAAGTTGATCGAAATGCGTAAGCTTGCATTAGAGAATAATGTCGATGTGACAGCTGCTGTTGCTTCTTTGACTGATAAGATTTTAGAATTGAAAAAAGAAACATTTTCGAATTTAACGCGTTGGCAACGTGTTCAATTGTCTAGACATCCAGACCGCCCTTATACCTTTGATTATATTGAGCACTTGTGTGAGGAATTCATTGAAATTCATGGAGATCGTAATGTAGGTGATGATAAGGCGATGGTGGGAGGTTTTGGAACCATTGATGGAGAATTATCTGTGATGTTCATTGGACAACAAAAAGGTCGTAACACGAAAGATCGTCAATACCGTAATTTTGGTATGCCTAATCCAGAAGGTTATCGCAAGGCATTACGCCTAATGAAGATGGCTGAGAAGTTTAATAAACCTATCGTTTGTTTAATTGATACTCCGGGGGCTTTCCCTGGATTAGAGGCTGAGGAGAGAGGTCAAGGAGAGGCTATTGCGCGTAATATTCGCGATATGTTCATGTTAAAAGTACCGGTTATTTGCGTTATCATTGGAGAGGGAGCTTCTGGAGGTGCCTTAGGTATCGCCGTGGGTGACCGTGTTCTGATGATGGAGAATACTTGGTATTCTGTGATCTCCCCTGAATCATGTTCTTCTATTCTATGGAGAAGTTGGAATTATAAAGAGCAAGCTGCAGAGGCTTTGAAGTTAACGGCGAATGATATGCTAGCTAATAAGTTAATTGACGGTATTATTCCAGAGCCTTTAGGTGGTGCTCATTTAAATCCTAAAGAAGCAGCTGTCCTTTTAAAAGAGGTTATTAAAAAGGAAATTGCTGTTTTATCTGCTATAGATCCTGCGACACGTATCGAGCAACGAATTGATAAGTTCGGAGCAATGGGACAAGTGATTGAATAGTAGGATGAAGGCAATCATCTTTGATTTAGGTAATGTTCTGTTGCCCATTGATTTAAATCTGACTTATCAAGCCTTTTCCGCGTTTTCAGCCTACGATGCAACGACTATTGGACAAAAGTTTCAACAGGAAAATCTGTGGGTCCCTTACGAATCTGGAAAACAATCGGATCAAGAGTTTAGGGAGCATATTCGTTTTCATTTAGCTTTGAGCTGTACTGATGCGGAATTTGATGAGGCTTTTTCAGCCTTACTTTTATCTTATCATGCAGGTGTATATGAGTGGATTTCGTCTTTGAAATCAAGGTTTTCTCTCTATTTATTAAGCAATACGAGTTCTATTCACGCGAAGCGATTTACACAAGTTCCTTTAGGTCCGTCTGGTGAAAATTTGTTTGGTCTATTTGATCAGGTTTATTTTTCTTTTGATATGGGCTTAGTCAAACCAGATACAGCTATTTATCAACAAGTTTTAATAGAACAAAATCTTCAAGTTCAAGAGGTATTGTTTTTTGATGATAATGTTGCTAATATTAATTCAGCGAAGGGTTTAGGTATTGCTTCTTATTTGATAGACCCTGCTAAAGATTTTAGTCAAATTCAAGAAATTTTAGATTCATATGTTAGTAAGTAGTCCCATTTTTGATGTTCTTTTTAAATTAGCGGGTTGGAAATTAGTGGGAGAGGTTCCTCGTGATTTAAAGAAAGCTTTGGTCATTGTTTGCCCTCATGCTACATGGAAAGATTTCCCTATCGGTGTAGGGGCACGATCATTACTTAAGATCCCCATTTTGTTCTGGGGTAAGAAAGAGTTATTTGATGGACCTTTTGGCGGTATATTTTCGTGGTTAGGTGGCTATCCTGTGAACAGAGGGACTAAATCGAATTTAGTTGATGCCATAGTGGATATTTATAATTCTAAGGAGTCTTTCTATGCCGTATTAGCCCCAGAAGGTACTCGCAAGGATGTACAGGAGCTGAAAACTGGTTTTTATTATATAGCCGACGGAGCTAAGGTGCCCTTAATTATGATTGGTTTTGATTTTATAAATAAGGAAATCAAGATTAGAGAGCCGTATTATACTAGCGGTGATTTTAAGAAAGATAAATTGGAAATTGCTCGTTATTATCAAACGATTCCTGGAGTTCAGAAGTCTTGGATTAAAAATTATTTAGCAGAAGCTGCAGAGTAAATGAACAATGCCGTCTTCTTAGAGGCACCTGAATCGCCTACTTTTTGTTTTAATGCGAGGTAATCTTCCTTTTGCTGCTGATATGCACTGCCTTTCGACAATAGTTCTCTCAGCCTTGCGGTCATGTGCTCTACAGAGAAATTTGCCTGTATTAATTCTGGAACGGCTAATTTATCCAATATGATGTTCACAAGGGAGATGTATTTAATTTGAATAACGATTTTTGCCAAAGAATAGAATACCCAATCCGTTTTATAAACTACAATTTGAGGTGTTTTTAATAAGGCGGTTTCCAATGTAGCCGTACCTGAAGTGACAATTGCTACTTCCGCGGATTTAACTACATCATAGGTTTGATCAAACAAAACAGGTATATCGGTATGATATAACTCTTTCCAATCGCTAATTCCTGCAATAAGAAATTGTAAATCGGGATTAGCTTTAGCCAGTTGTTCAAATAGTGGCAACGCTGTTTTAATTTCTTGCTTTCTACTTCCTGCTAAGAGGGCAACGTATTTTTTATCTCGATAGATAAATGAAGGATTTGGTGTAAATGCCTGAATGGCATCTTGCAAAGGATTTCCTACATATTGAGTATTAATTCCCGCTTTAGTAAATAGTTCTAATTCGAATGGGAAGATAACATACAGGTGATCTATCCATTTTTTCAATTCATTCACCCGCCCCTTATTCCATGCCCAAACCTTAGGGGCAATGTAAAAGTGGGTTTGGAATCCTCTCTTTTTAGCAATCTTAGCGGCTTTTAAATTAAATCCGCCATAATCGATAAAGATGACTGCATCAGGTTGAAAGGAATCAATTTGATCCCCAAAGGTCTTGAATAAACCTTTTAAGCGTTGAAGGTTCTGAATAACACCTAATATGCCCATGATGGCCAATTGATTGTGGTGTTGTAGGATTTCAGCACCTTGAGTAGCCATGGCATCTCCACCCCAAGCCTGAATTTCTGCCTCTTTATCCAAAAATTTTATTTCCCGGATAAGATTTGATCCATGAAGATCCCCAGATTTTTCCCCAGCTAGGATGAAGTATTTCATTTTATTCTCCGAAGTATTCGACCGAATTTTTATTTGTTTCGATCAAATGTATTTTGTGAAGCGTCGCTGTTTCAGAGGTTTCCTTAATTTTAGGTGCTAAAATTTTCCAAAATTCCATTACAAGTATCTCACAACTAGCTAGTTTACCAAACATAAAGTCCACATCTAGATTCAAGTTCTTATGATCTACTTTATCGATGATTTCTACTTTAATTAAGTCCCCTAATTGCTTTAAATCATACACAAATCCCGTATCTTGATCAGGTATCCCTTTTACAGTTACGATTAGTTCAAAGTTATGACCATGCCAATTATTGTTTGCACAAGGTCCAAAAACCTCGTGATTCTTCTCTTCTGACCAGGCTGGATTGAATAAGCGGTGTGCCGCATTAAAATGTTCCTTACGGATGACGTATACCATTGTTTTCAGTTTTTGTGGAGGGACTCTGGGAAAACAATAGCAGAGTTCCAATAATTGCACAAAGTTAATAAACCTTCCGGGAATCTGTGTAAATTTGTGTTTTAAATACGCATATTATGATCATTGTAACTGGTGCTGCAGGATTTATTGGAAGTTGTTTGATTCAAAAGTTAAACGAGTTAAAATTCCGATACATCATTGCTGTCGATGACTTTTCAAATGCTGAAAAGAACCTAAATTTAGCTAATAAGGCTATCATGGAGCGGGTGGATCGTAAAGACTTATTTGCCTGGTTAGAGAAGAATAATAGAGAAGTGGAGTTCTTCTTTCACATCGGAGCAAGAACGGATACAACTGAATTTGATACGGCGATATTTGATGAATTGAATTTAGATTATTCTAAGAAGGTTTGGGAGGCCTGTGTTAATTACCAAATTCCATTAGTCTATGCCAGTTCAGCTGCTACCTATGGTCTTGGTGAAAATGGGTATGAGGATAGGGAGGAATTGATATCTTCTTTAAAACCTTTGAATCCGTATGGTGATTCAAAAAACGACTTTGATATTTGGGCACTGAATCAGCCTAAAAAACCTTTTTTCTTCGCTGGACTTAAGTTTTTCAATGTGTATGGTCCTAATGAATACCACAAGGGAAGAATGGCGTCCGTTATTTGGCATGCGTATCAACAAATTACGAAGAATGGCACGCTTAAATTGTTTAAATCACATCGAAGTGATTTTAAAGATGGGGAGCAAATGCGTGATTTTATCTATGTAAAGGATTTGATTGATGTTTGTATCTTCTTGATGGAGCATCGGAAAAATTCGGGTATCTATAATTTGGGTACGGGTAAGGCTCGATCATTTAACGATTTAGGTGTGGCTACTTTTCAAGCTTTAAGCTTAACACCTACCATTGAATATGTTGATACACCAGCAGATATACGTGATAAATACCAATATTTTACGGAAGCTACGATGCAAAAGCTGCGTTCAATTGGCTATGATAAACCCTTTACAAGTCTAGAAGATGGTGTGGAGGATTACGTGCAAAACTATTTAGTTAAGCAGTTGTATTACTAAGCCATTTGCGTAATCCCTCTTCCGCAAAGCCTTTTCCATACGCAAATAGTTGAATGTTAGCCGCGAATATGGCTAACAAAGCTATTCTGTAATCTTTGGTGTTTATAATGGCACTGAAGAATACAAGAAGGCTGTAGATGATTATTCCGCAAAAAAGCAAAACACCTAGAGAAGGAAAAAACATTAGAGCTAACCCAGTCAGAACGTAATAACAGAAAAATAGGAAAGGGAAAAAGTGAACAGGTTTTAATTCTTTCGGAAAGAACCGGCTTATATTGATTCTTGCTCTTCCGAAAAAATGCAATTGATTATAAAATTGTCTAAAATCTGTTCTTCTTTTATGATAAATGAAGGCCTTCGGGATTAGTCCAGATTTAAAACCCATGGAGATGCATCGAATACTAAATTCGATATCTTCACCCATTCTGGTGATTTTAAATCCACCAGTCGCCTCATATACTTTCCGAGATATCCCCATGTTGAAGCTTCTGGGATGAAATTGTCCTCCGATATTCTTCTCTTTACCTCGAATTCCTCCTGTTGTTAGAAAAGAAGTCATGGAATAACTGATGGCTTTTTGGATAGGAGAGAAGCTTGGATGATCTTTATCTGGACCGCCGAATAAATCTAAGTTATCTGCCTTAATGGCCTTGTCCACCTCAATCAAATAGGTTGGTTCTAAAAGCGCATCTGAATCTAATATGATGAAGAAATCTCCTTTAGCCCTTTCAAAAGCATAATTACGGGCAAAACCTTGACCACCGTTTTCTTTGACATAATAAGCTAAATCAAAGGATGACTTATATTTCTCAATGATTTGAGCGGCATCTTCAGTGGAACCATCTTCAATAACGACCACTTCAAAATCCCGAAATTCCTGCAACTGAATACAAGCTAATAATTCATCCAACTCTTGTGGACGATTATAAACAGGTATGATCAGGCTGTAGGCCGGCGTTTTCATTCTATAATGATTGAAGCGTTTCTTTGCTAGCAGAGATAATTCGATCGTATTCTGAATCCCCTAATGCCGTGGATAAGAACCAAGACTCGTATTGCGATGGAGGTAAGTAAATGCCTTTTGCAAGCATTCCTTTGAAATACTTACCGAATAAGGCGGTATCTGAAGTTTTCGCATCACTAAAATTGTTGACCTCTTTATCCGTGAAGAATAAGGTAAACATGGATCCGATTTGATTAATGGTATAATTAAGTCCCAAAGACTTTAAATCAGCACTCATGGCATCTTTCAAAGCTGAACCACGCGATGCTAACTCCGTATATATTGAAGGATTATCTGTGATTAGGTTTAACATAGCTAAACCAGCTGTCGTAGCTAAAGGATTACCTGATAAAGTGCCAGCCTGGTAAACAGGTCCCGCAGGAGCAATCATGTCCATTATTTCGGCTTTTCCTCCGTAGGCACCTACTGGAAGTCCACCACCAATAATTTTTCCTAAGGTGGTTAAATCAGGTTGAATACCAGAAAGACCTTGGTAACCACTTGATGATAATCTAAAACCAGTCATTACCTCATCGAAAATAAGTAAGGCACCGTATTGTTGGCATAATTTTTGAACACCCTCTAAATAACCTTCTTTGGGAATCACTAAGCCCATATTGCCTACGACAGGTTCCACAATCACGGCAGAAACTTCGGAAGGATTAGCTTTAAATAGGTTTTCTAAACTAGAAAGGTCATTATAAACAGCGGTCAATGTATCTCTTGCTGTCGAAACGGTCACGCCAGGGCTATCAGGAGTTCCCAAGGTAGCGACACCTGATCCAGCTGCGATTAAAAAGGAATCACCATGTCCATGGTAGCATCCTTCGAATTTGATGATTTTATCGCGTTTCGTATAGGCTCTTGCCAAACGAATAGCAGCCATTGTCGCCTCCGTTCCTGAGTTAACTAATCTAACTTTTTCAACGGAAGGAATCATGGAGGTGATCTTCTCCGCAATTAACACTTCGTTATAAGTCGGAGCACCAAAAGAAAAACCATTACCTAAAGCATTACGAACAGCTTCTTCAATCACTGGATGCGCATGGCCGAAAAGCATAGGTCCCCAAGAGCCGATTAGATCAATATAGGAATTGCCATCTACATCCCGCAAATAAGCACCTTTAGCAGATTTTATAAACACGGGATTACCTCCGACCGACTTAAAAGCGCGAACCGGTGAATTTACTCCTCCCGGAATTAACTCTTTCGCTTTCTCAAAATAGGCTGTGCTTAAGGTATTCATCTTATTTTTTCTTCTTAGTATTCTTAGCTGCTTCTTTTTGTTGCTCTTCCATCGTCTTCAATTGTGTTTGAAGGTATTGAGAGAACTTCGATTTTTTAGGACCACCACCCGCGGCAATTTTCTTTCTGTTTTCGTCTAATAAGGCTTTGATTTTATCCTCATTTACGAATTTACGAATGGCTAATTGTTGACCAATTGTCACCAAATTCGATACGAAATAATAAAAACTTAAACCAGCAGGGAAGGAGTTCATAACGAACATGAAGATAACAGGCGTCACATACGCCATCATTTTCATGTTAATGGGTTGACCTGGTTGATCGGGTGTAATTTGGTTATTATAATACCCATACGCTAATTGCGAAACGGTCATTAATAAACAAAACAAACTCACGTGAGCTCCGTAGAACGGTATGCTGAATGGCAAGGTAATAAATGAGTCATAAGTCGATAAATCATTTGCCCATAAGAACGACTCTTGTCGTAGATTTATCAAGTTAGGGAACAACATAAATACAGCCATTAAAACGGGCATCGTTGCTAACACCGGAATACATCCGCTTAAAGGATTAACACCCACCTCACTATACAACTTCATCGTTTCTTGTTGTACACGTGCAGCATCGTCTCCAATTTTCTCTTTAATCGCTGCGATTTCTGGAGCTAAGATTCGCGTCTTAGCCATAGAAACGTACGATTTGTAGGTAAGTGGTAATAAGGCAGTTTTGATGATTAAAACTAAAACAATAATCAACAAACCATAATTTGTAAATAGGCTTTCTAAGAAACCGAATAAAGGAACGAAAATGTATTTCGTAATAGGCAATAAAAAGTCGTAGCTAAGCTTAACGTTTTTACCAAAATTAGGCGCCTCTACCTTATTAACGATGGAATAATCATTGGGTCCAAAGTAAAATTGGAAGTTGGATTTACCAGCAGAAAGATCTGATGCAGATCCAACGATTTGGGCATCTAAGGTCTTGATGTTTAGGCTATCGGTTAAATTAGGAGTGGCCGTTAGTGAAGCCTTTTTAAATGTAAATCCTTGAGGAATTAATCCACTTAGGAAATATTTCTTCTTGAAGCTGATCCATTTCGTGCTTTGATCTAAGTTCTCGTTAGTTACCGAACTTGGATTTTCCGACAAATAATCAAATTCTTCGTCCTCTGTTAGCAAATAATTAATGGTTGCTTTGCGTTCTTCGGTAATATCTTTTTCTGTTTGATGTACTTGCTCTTTCCAATGAATGAAGTAGTCACCACCAGATAAAGCCACCGATTTAGCATCTAATTGATAATCTAACAGAAATCCAGATTCAGCTAAATTATAAGATGATTTGATAACTTGTCCACCTGGAGTAGTTCCGGTGAAATCAATTTTGTTTCCAGTTTGAACCCCAGCAAAAGCGATGGTATTTAATTTTACCTTACCTGATGTAGTAGGTAATTCAATAGCAAATTCATCACTATTTGAATTATATAAATACAATCCGTCGTTTTTACCTACGTTGAAATTAGCGTAGCTTTTGTAATTCTTTAATTGAACAGAAACTAATTTAGCCCCGATAGAAGATACCTTAACTACGATATCCTTGTTTTCAAGCGTATATATTTGTTCTTTTTGAACTGTTGAATCTAGAACGGCGATGACAGCCGTATCTTTTTTAGCGGGAGCAATTGTTTTAGATACAACAGCTTTAGGCGCTACCGATGGTTCCTCTTTTGGGGCAAAGAAATATTGGTAGCCTAAAAGCATACCCATAATTAAAACAATACCCGTGATGGAATTTCTATCCATGATTTCTTATTTAGAATTTTTAATGAATGGAACAGCATGTTGATGAGCTGCTTTAACGAACTGAACAAACAGGGGAGAAGGGCTCTCTACTGTTGACTTATATTCTGGGTGAAACTGAACTCCCACGAAGAAGGGATGATTTTCAATTTCGACAATCTCGACTAAGTTCGAATCTGGATTGATTCCTGAAGTGATCAAGCCTGCTTTATGGAACTGATCTAAATAGTCATTATTAAACTCATAGCGATGTCTGTGGCGCTCTTGAATGGACGTTTTGCCATATATTTTATAGGCCAAAGTCCCTTTTTCAATCTTACATGGATAAGAGCCTAAACGCATCGTTCCTCCTTTTTCAGAGATGTCTTTTTGCTCTAGCATCAAGTTAATCACCGGATCTGGGCTATCTGGATTCATTTCGAAAGAGTGAGCCTCGGTCAATCCCATAACATTACGCGCAAATTCAATAACGGCACATTGCATACCTAAACAAATACCTAAGAAAGGTATCTTATTTTCTCGGGCATATTTCACCGCATTAATCTTACCTTGAATACCGCGTTCACCAAAACCAGGAGCCACCAAGATACCATCTAATCCCGCCAATGTTTCAGATATATCGTCTGAATCCATCGTTTCCGATGATAACCACTGCAAGTTTACTTTGATATCATTTGCCGCGCCTGCATGAATAAAGGCTTCTGCAATGGATTTATACGAATCTTTTAATTCAACGTATTTACCAATTAAACCGATATTAATCTCAAACTTCGGATTTTGTAGCTTCGACAAGAAGTTAGTCCAATTTTTCAGGTTGGATTCTTTGTCGTTGTAAATATCTAATTTGTATAGTACTCGACTATCTAAGCGCTCCTCCTTCATTAAAAGAGGCACTTCATAAATAGTAGAGGCATCACGTGCTTCAATTACATCCGCCTCAGAAACGTTACAGAATAAGCCAATTTTCTTCTTCATTTCTTGAGGAATTGGGTGTTCTGTTCGGCAAACTAAAATATCAGGTTGAATCCCCGATTCTGATAATTGCTTCACGCTATGCTGCGTAGGCTTTGTTTTTAATTCTCCTGCAGAGGCTAAATAAGGAATTAAGGTTAAATGAATAAACAAAGTATTTTTCTCACCTAAATCCCATTTTAATTGACGAGCTGCCTCGATGAAAGGTAATGACTCAATATCACCCACACAACCGCCAATTTCCGTGATAACGATATCATATTTTCCAGACTCGCCTAATAACATGATATTACGTTTGATCTCATCCGTAATATGTGGTACTACTTGTACTGTCTTACCTAAATAATCACCTCTGCGTTCTTTCGTGATGACATTATGGTAAATACGCCCAGTTGTAATGTTATTAGCTTGGCTAGTAGGCGTATTCAAGAAACGCTCATAATGACCTAAATCAAGATCTGTTTCTGCTCCGTCATTTGTTACATAACATTCGCCATGCTCATACGGATTCAGGGTACCTGGATCGATGTTGATATAAGGGTCAAACTTTTGGATTGTACAGGTCAGACCTCGCGCTTGAAGGAGCTTAGCTAAGGAAGAGGCTATGATACCTTTTCCTAACGAGCTTGTTACACCACCCGTAACAAAAATGAACTTGGATTTCTTGGGATTCCCTTTACCAGACATTGATAGAATTGTTGATTTGGTTACGGGAAACAAAGATAGTGAAATAAAAGCATACCGAATTAATCCTATTTTTATTTTATCTTGCATTCTTAATAGAATTTGCATGAAGCCTCAACAAATTACGCTCTTTTCAGCCTCAGCTGGTTCAGGGAAAACCTATACCTTGACCATCGAGTATCTAAAGATGGCGCTCTCAGAGGTAGAAACGAAGGGGTATTTCAGACGTATACTGGCTGTCACTTTTACCATTAAAGCGGCTGAGGAAATGCGTCAAAGAATTTTGCAATTTTTATCTGGAATTGCTGATTATCCTAGTTTTCATGCTACATCGGTTGAGGATCAACCAAAGTTTGTCTCCATTCTAACAAAAATTCAACAAGAATTAGCCGTAGATAGTATTGATCTATCGAAGGAAGAATTAGCTTCTCGTGCTGCCACTACTTTACAGCAGATACTTCAAGATTACGGTTTGTTTTCTGTGATGACCATTGACTCTTTCGTTCAGCGATTGAGCGCGTCATTCATAGACGAATTAAATCTGCCTACCCAATATGAAATTTTACTTGATTCAAATAATTTAATTCATGAGTTAATTAATCGATTGCTAGATCAGGTGAATAATTCTGGGGATGGAGAGTTAAGTGATTTAATTCTATCCTTCGCAAATCAAGAAATCTCCGAAGGGCGTAACTGGAATCGAATGAGGGATAGCTTGCATAGCTTTTTAAAAATTACTCTTGATGAGAAGTTTCTTAAAATAGAACCTCAGATTGCTTCATCTACCGTTCGTGATTTTCTACACCTTGAGGATCATCTACGCTCGTTGAATAATCAGATGTTAAATGAAGTAAAGCAAATTGCGACAAACTTCTGCACTATAATTGCTCAAATGAATCTAGATGATTCCCTCTATTTTTATGGTTCAAAGGGCCCAGTAGGTATTATGAAGTCTGCTGTAATAACACCTGAATTAGCAGATAAGTCCTATAGTTATTTAAAGACTGCCATTGAGAAGAATACTTGGTCCACTGGAAAGGCAAGTGCGGTAGATAAGGCATTGATCGAATCTAATTCAGCAGAATTAAGCGATTTAGGCTCGCAGTTTCTTGAATTACAATCGATTTATTCTAAGCGCTATCGGTTTTTAAATTGGGTACTTAAAGATTTGAAGAAGATTGCCTTGTTGAATTTGATTCAACGAGAAATGCGTCTTTACCAACAAGAGAATTCAGCGATTCCTATTTCAGAGTTTTCTAAAAGAGTATATGAAGTAATCTCCACGGATCCGATTCCATTTATTTATGAAAAATTAGGGGATCGCTATTTTCATATTTTTATCGATGAATTTCAAGATACGTCCATTTTGCAATGGAAGAATTTCATGCCTCTTATCGAAAATGCGACATCCATCGGAAAGCGAAGTTTATTAGTAGGAGACGCAAAGCAATCCATTTACAAATTTAGAGGAGGAGAGGTAAGTTTGATTGCTTCTTTATCAACTCAAAATGCCTCCCTAGTAAGCAATCATTTTGAGGAGGATAGCTTAGACGAATCTCGATTCTCTTATTTATTAAATCAAGTAAGCCCAGCTTCACTAGCTGATAATTACCGAAGTGCGAAAGAAATAGTCAATTTTAATAATGACTTCTTCGAATCTTTAACCTCAAACGAGCAGGTTAATGCCTTATGCCCATTGATTGCTCCTTTGTATGGCAATAATTTGAAACAAAATCCGAAAATTCCGTCAGCGGAATTAAATGGAGCGGTGGATCTATTGGTATACCATAAATCGAAAGAACCTACAGGTTATACAGAGCCAGAAAATGAGTTTATGTTAAGTCAGGTCATCCATTTGATTCAACATAATCGAAAGCTCGGTTTTGATTATCAAGACATCGCTATTCTGACACGCAAGAATAAGCATTCTCGTTTTCTAGCCTTGCGTTTAAAAGAAATAGGGATACCTATTATCTCATCTGATTCACTATTAGTACACTATTCTCCATTAGTAGGATTCATTTTATCATATTTGTCCTTACTTGAAAATCCGAAAGAGAACCTCTTTTTCTATGAATTAGTCTATCAATTTGCTGAGATTCGAGGTAAGGTGATTAGTGAAGCTGAATTAGAAAATATAAGTAGCTATTCCAATAGTTCTGCACTTTCCAATTCAATACTATATTTTAAAGACCAAGGAATTGTAGTTCCTGAATTTATAGATCTACTTCAATGGGTATATGAGTTAATCTCCGTATTCGACTTGTTAACTAATGAGGAAGGGCAAGATTACTTATGGAAGTTCCTGGATATTTTAAACGAGTATGTTGTAAATAAGGATAAATTAACGGCCGGATTTTTGACGCACTTTAATCAAAATAGAAACAATTATTGTATCACCAGTGATTCGGAGGCAGATGCGGTAACAATTTCAAGTATTCATAAATCGAAAGGATTAGAATACCCTGTGGTCATTGTGCCTTATATTAATTGGACTTTTCAGGCTGAATCTGAGCGTATTTGGTTTGATATCAATCCAGATGAAACTTCAACTGTATTAGGAGAGGAGACACTGAATTTGCCACCCATTTATGGACGTGTTAATTCAAGTGAAATATTGCCTTTTCCTTCCTTATCTAATGCGGCACAGGTGGAGAAAGAGGCCATATTTTTAGATGCCTTAAATATGTTATATGTGGCCACCACAAGGCCCAAACAATCCTTGCACCTTCTTTTAACTGTTCCTGAGGCTGATATGCATTCAAGGACCATTGCCTCTTTTGAACAATCTGTTGGGAAGCTTTTATATCAATACGCAGAAGAAAAGGGGACAAATATGGATTTACCTGATTATTTGCAGGTTGATTCCTCTTTGGCTTGTTCTTATTATACCTTCTCCGATTCAATTGTTGTGCCCAATTTATCGAGAGAGGAGGTAGCAAAACAGGCTAAAAATGTTCAATTACAGGTTAAAATAGCAGATCAAGCCATTTCATTACGTGTAAATTCAGCCAAAGTTGACTTATATACCGCTTCATCGACTAAAAGAGAAATTGGTAATCGCTTACATGATTTATTAGCCCAATTGCCTGATATTGATGCTTGGCAAGAAGTAAGGTCAAAATCAAAGGTAGATGTATCTCTTATTGATGAGTTATTTAAGGATCCGATAGTGCAAGGGTTTTTCAAGAAAGAGAATTTAGCTTTTAAAGAGGTGGATTTACTTTGTCCCGATGGAACTATTGTCAGACCTGATCGGGTGAATCGGGTAGGTGATGCCTTGCAAGTAATTGATTTTAAATCAGGTAAATCAAAACCAGAGCACGATGAGCAAATTACTCGCTATAAACAAACTTTACAATCCATGGGTCATCAAGTGACGGAGGGTGTTTTAATTTATCTCGAAACAAAAGAATTGCGCTATGTATAAGCGATTTATAGCTCTTTGCCTGTTAGTCATTCTAGTGGATTCTTGTTCTTTTGTCAAGCGGATGTTTCATAAGCCTGGCTCTTCTTATTACAGCGCTAAAGAGATTAAGGCGATTTTAAAAGAAGCAAGAAAATACAAAGGAGTTCCTTATCGCACAGGTGGTATGGATACAAAAGGGATGGATTGCTCTGGTTTATTGTTTAAAGCCTATTCATCGAATGATTTCAGTATACCGCGTGTTTCCGCAGACCAAGCTAAATTCGGTGAAGAAATTAGGCTTCAAGATATTCAATTAGGAGATTGGGTATTCTTTGCGACAGGTAAGGTAGGGTTGATTAATCATGTGGGTCTAATCACTAAAGAAAAGCCATCTGTTAGTTTTATACATGCAAGCACGAGCTACGGAGTTCGTGAGGATTTATTATTCCAAAAGTTTTGGCTAGATCGCATTGTTAAAATTATCCGTCCATATAAAAATTAATATGGATTTTAGGCTTTGATGTTCTATTTTTGCATTTCTTTTTAAAATTCTATGTCGAAAAAAATTGTAATTATTGGTGCTGGTGGAGTTGGTAATGTCGTTGTAAAAAAATGTGCGATGAACCCTGCTTCCTTCTCTGAGATTGTTTTAGCCTCTCGTACACTTGCTAAATGTGATGCCATTGCTGCTGAATGCGCTGCTATCGGTTTACCTACAGCCGTGAAGACTCGTCAGGTGGATGCAGATAATGTACCTGAATTAGTAGCTTTATTTAAAGAAGAGAAGCCATTTTTAGTGATTAATGTGGCCTTGCCTTACCAAGATTTAACGATTATGGATGCTTGTTTAGAAGCGGGTGTTCATTATTTAGATACGGCTAATTACGAGCCGAAAGACGTAGCTAAGTTTGAATATTCTTGGCAGTGGGCTTACCAAGATAAATTTAAGAAAGCGGGTTTGATGGCCTTATTAGGCTGTGGTTTTGACCCAGGAGTTACGGGTGTATATACGGCTTATGCAAACAAGCATTATTTCGATGAGATGCATTATTTGGATATCATTGATTGTAATGCAGGTGATCACGGAAAAGCATTTGCAACGAACTTCAATCCGGAAATTAATATTCGGGAGATTACCCAGAAAGGAAAGTATTGGGAGAATGGGGAGTGGATTGAAATTGAACCGATGTCGATTCATAAGCCGATCGATTATCCGAATATTGGGCCTAAAGAATCCTATGTATTATACCACGAGGAATTAGAGTCATTAACAAAGAATTTCCCTACGCTGAAGCGTGCGCGTTTTTGGATGACTTTTGGTCAAGCTTATTTGACTCACTTAGAAGTCCTTCAAAATGTAGGGATGACTTCCATTGCACCTATAAAGTTTAATGGAATGGACATTGTTCCATTAGAATTTTTGAAGGCAGTTTTACCAGAACCAGGTACATTAGGAGAGAATTATTCAGGCCAAACGTCTATTGGTTGCCAAATCAAAGGTATTAAGGATGGTAAGGATGCCACCTATTATGTTTGGAATAACTGCCATCACGCAGATTGTTATAAAGAAGTGCAGGCACAAGGCGTAAGTTATACAACGGGTGTACCTGCTATGATTGGAGCTTCTTTAATGATTGATGGTTCTTGGTTTGCTCCAGGCGTATTCAATGTGGAAGAATTTAATCCAGATCCCTTTATGGAATTATTAAATATCCATGGTTTACCTTGGGATGAGCAACACAACATCACTTTACCGCACGAATATTAAGATGAATTATTATCCTTCGATTCCATCTCCTTGTTATGTATTGGAGGAAAATTTATTGATTTCTAATCTGGAACTTTTAAAAAGAGTTCAAAAAGAGGCGGGAATTGAAATTATTTGCGCCTTAAAGGGTTTTTCCTTTTATCATGAATTCCCTTTAGTTAAACAGTACTTAGCTGGAGCTACGGCTAGTTCATTGCATGAAGCTCGCTTAGCTTTTGAGGAAATGGGAGTTAAACCTCATGTGTACTCCCCGGCCTATTTGGAATCAGAGTGGGCTGAATTAAGTTCTTATGCAGGTCACATTACCTTTAATTCACTTAATCAATATCATCAGTACAAAGAGCGGGCTTTAGCAGCTGGCATTTCTTGTGGATTACGCATTAATCCGGAATATGCGGAGGTGGATACAGATATGTATAATCCTTGCATTGCTGGTTCTCGATTGGGAATCCGCCGGTCTGATTTAGGGAATTTGCCGGAGGGGATAGAAGGGTTACATTCCCATACGCTTTGTGAGAATGATTCCTACGTTTTAGAAAGAACCTTAGCCGTTATTGAAGAGAAATTTGGAGATCTACTTCCATCTTTAAAATGGTTAAATCTCGGTGGGGGGCATTTAATTACGAGGGCTGATTATGATGTTGATCATTTAATCAGTTTGCTAAAGGCCATTCGCACGAAGTATCCTCATTTACAAATTATTCTAGAACCGGGATCAGCTGTAGGTTGGCAAACCGGATTCCTAAAATCTACCGTACTTGATATTGTCGAATCTGCTGGGATTACAGTAGCCATTCTAGATGTTTCCTTTGCGGCTCACATGCCGGATACCTTAGAAATGCCTTATAAACCTCGTATTAGAGGAGCTAACTCTGAGCCTGAAAAAGGAAAACCGACCTACCGTTTTGGAGGTATGACTTGTTTAGCGGGTGATTTCTATGGCGATTATTCTTTTGAACAGCCGCTTCAAATAGGAGATGAAATCATCTTGGAAGATATGATTCATTATACGATGGTGAAAACGACCACTTTTAATGGCGTTAATCTACCTAGTATTGGCAAAATAGATACAGCAGGAAATTTCCAACTGTTTAAATCTTTCGGATACGAATCGTTTAAGGATAGATTATAAGAGTGGAGAAGATCGGTCTCGAACCGACGACCTCTTGCATGCCATGCAAGCGCTCTAGCCAACTGAGCTACATCCCCATTAAAAATTGACTTTCACCCCTACACCTCCTTGAATATGCAAGAAGAAGGGATTGGGTAGTAATTCTGTGTATAAGCCTAATTCGGCAAAGAAGGATAGGTTAGGGGCGTCTATAGGGAAATACTCTAATCCAGCGATACTGGCCGCGCCGAGGCCCCTTTTTGTTTCAGGATAGATCGAATTGTCTGAAAATAGATTTCTAGAAACAAATTGCGGGCCAGCCCCATAATAATAATGTAAATCAGAATTTACTAAAGTAGGTCGGTGCCATAAATACAAGGCATTGAGAGAGAATCCAATATTTTGAAAGGAACCCTCTTGATAAGAACGATTCGTCCCCCAAAGTCCACCATAGGTACCAAAATTAAATTCGACCGCATTTTTACCCGAGGGTAAATAGCGTTTAACCATAAATCCACCCGGTTCTCCGACTCTAAATCCTGCCGCCCAATCTTTCATCTGTGCATTTGCAGCAGTGAAGCCACAGCATAAAAACAAGAAAAGGACAATACGTTTTAACATATTATGCGGAGTAGAATTTGGTAATTAGATCAACTAATTTATCGTTTTCTTCTGATAACCCAATCGTAATACGGATAGAATCTTCACATAAAGTAACGGTACTTCTATTTCGTGTAATTAATTTCTCTGAAATCAAATAACTAAATAACTCATTTGATTTATTAAAGCGAACTAAAATAAAATTTGCATCCGATGGGTAAATTTGAAGAACCTCTGGTATTTGTCTTAAGGAATCTATTAATCGTGTTCTTTGCGCTAAAAGTAGCGAAACGGCATTCTCCTTAAATGAGGTATTGTTTAAGGCTTTTATCACAATTTCTTGTGTTGCTCCACCAATATTATAAGGAGGCTTTATTTTATTTAATAAGCCAATAATAGTGGGATGAGCAAAGGCCATTCCTAAACGCAGGGAAGCTAATCCGTAGGCTTTGGAAAGTGTCTGCATCACAATAACCTGCGGGTATTTCGCTAATTCCTGAATAAAACTAGGCTCATCAGAGAAATCGATATAGGCTTCATCAATGATGACGAATCCTGTTTTAAAGGATTCAATCAAGGTGTAAATATCTGTGCGATTTAATTTATTCCCTGTGGGATTGTTAGGCGAACAAATAAATAGCAAACGTGTATTGGAATCGATCGCTTCTAAAATACCAGCCACATTTAACTGGTAATTTTCAAGAAGACTAATTTTTCGCTGTTCAATGTAGTTAATAGAGGCGCTAACCTCGTACATTCCATAGGTAGGTGGGCAAAGAATAAGGTTGTGAATACCAGATTGACAGGTCATTCGCATAATTAAATCGATTGCCTCATCAGAACCATTTCCTAAAAAGATTTGATCGATATCGCACTTTTTGATTGCAGCTAATTGCTCTTTAATCGTTATTTGCAATGGATCAGGATACCGATTCCATTTTTCTGGAACACCAGAACCTAATGGATTTTCATTAGCATCTAAAAAAACACCCTCTTTACCTTTAAATTCATCTCTCGCAGACGAATAAGGTTTTAAGTTCCAAATATGTTCTAATATGAAGTTCTGAAAAATCATTTTAATCGTACTTTAACAGCGTTAGCGTGGGCTTGAAGTGATTCTGCTTCAGCCATATCAATTATTGTGTTGCCTAAATAGCCTAAACCTGCTTTACTGATGGATTGAAGCGTGATTTTCTTAGTGAATGAATCTAAGTTTACTCCCGAATAAGAACGTGCAAATCCATTTGTAGGTAATGTGTGGTTCGTTCCTGATGCATAATCACCTGCAGATTCTGGGGTATAATTTCCTAAGAAAATAGATCCTGCATTCCTGATTTGATCTGCGAATGCTTCAGGATTCTGGCAAGCTAGGATCAAGTGCTCAGCTGCATATTCATTTAATAAATCAGCCGCTTCTTTTTCAGTCGATACTAAAATGAATTTGGAATTCAGTAAAGCCTTTTCAGCTAATTCTTTTCGAGGTAATTCTTTTAGTTGAGACTCGATGGCTAGAAATGTTTCCTGAATAATTCTTTCGTCTGTGCTTACTAGGAACACTTGTGAGTCTATTCCATGTTCAGCTTGGGAAAGTAAATCAGAGGCAATAAAGGCTGGAATCCCTTCAGAGTCTGCATAAACGGCCACTTCAGAAGGACCAGCAGGCATATCGATGGCAGTGCCTAATCGATTGGCATACATTTTAGCCGCCGTAACATATTGATTACCTGGCCCAAAAATTTTATACACCTTCGGTACACTTTCCGTACCTAAAGTTAACGCTGCAATCGCTTGAGAACCTCCAATCTTAGCCATCTTAGTTACACCGCAAAGTTTGGCAGCATAAAAAATGGCAGGATGTTCTGCAGGAGTACATAAAACCACCTCTAGACAACCCGCAATCTTAGCAGGAATAGCTAACATTAAAACGGTTGAAAATAGGGGAGCAGTACCTCCAGGAATATAAATGCCTACTTTATCAATACCAGTCGCTTTTTGCCAGCAGACAACGCCTGGATTTACTTCAATCTTGGTTGGAACTAATTTTTGAGCGGAGTGAAAGGCATAAATATTATCATAGGCGTGTTTAATCGCTTTCTGAAGATTCTCCTCTGTTTTGGCTGCGAATTGATCAATCTCTTCTCGCGTATAGAGTATGGAATCAATTTGGCGATTCTCGTAATTCTTAGTCAATTCACGGAGTGCCGCATCGCCTTCTGTTTGTACTTTTTGAAAAACACCTTCAATCAAACTACCTAAAGCAGCCTGCTCTAAGGCCGGTCTTTCGCAAAGACGGGCATAATCTGACGGTGAAGGATTATGAATTTGATTAAACATGATTATAGAATCATTTTTTCAATTGGTAACACTAAAATTCCTTCTGCGCCGGCATCGCGAAGATTCTCGATGATGTTCCAAAAATCGTTTTCTTCAATCACCGAGTGAAGTGAGAACCAACCTTTCGTTGCTAATGGCAATACGGAAGGGGATTTCATACCTGGCAAAAGAGCCGTCACTTTTTCAATGTTCTGTTCTTGCACATTCAACACAACATATTTAGCGTTTTGACCTCTTTGAACAGAATCAATTCTAAATAATAGCTTATCAAGTATAGCCTGTTTTTCAGCTGATAATGAATTGTTAGAGATCATCACCGCTTGACTTTGGAAAACCGTAGCCACTTCTTTTAAACCATTACTCAAAAGTGTTCCCCCAGTAGATACGATATCGCAAATGCCCTCTGCAAGACCAATACTAGGTGCAATTTCTACTGAGCCCGATATCTCATGCATCTCTGCATTAACACCATTCTTTTTAAGGAATTGATTCGTTAGGTTAGGATAAGACGTCGCAATGCTCTTTCCTTCAAATTGACTTAGATCTGTATAAGCTTCACTTCTAGGAATAGCTAATGATAGACGACATTTAGAAAAACCAAGTTCTTTTACGATATCTACCTTGCGTGTGTGCTCCATCAATACGTTTAGGCCTACAACTCCTAAATCGGCTACACCGTCTTCCACGTATCCTGGGATATCGTCATCGCGAAGAAATAAAAACTCGATAGGGAAGTTGCTAGAAATTGATCGAAGTTTAGACCCACCCGATTCAAATTTAATGCCACACTCTTTAAAAAGTTTTAAAGAATCATCGCTTAAACGTCCGGATTTTTGTACCGCAATTCTGATATTGTTTGTGCTCATTGTATGTAATCTAAAAAAAGCAAGCCTCGAAATTACTCGAGGCTTGCTGAATCAATTTTATAAAAACATTTTGATTGGATCCTCTAAGTATTGTTTCAGGGTTAACAGGAACGCAGCTCCCGTTGCACCATCTACCACACGATGATCACAAGTCAAAGTTAATTTCATAATGTTGGTTGCATAGAATTGACCATTCTTCACACCTACCGTTTCTTTAATACCACCTACCGCTAGAATACATGATTCTGGAGAGTTGATAATAGAGGTGAATTGGTCGATTCCAAACATACCTAAGTTAGAAACGGTAAATGTGTTACCTTCCCAGTCTTTTGGTTGTAATAATTTACCTTTTGCCTTAGCACCTAAATCTTTCGCCTCAGCTGAGATTTGTGCGATTGATTTTTCTGAGGCAAAACGAATCACAGGTACTAGCAAGCCATCTTCAACAGCTACAGCCATGCCAATGTGTACGTGTTTGTTTACGCGAATGCGATCTTCCATCCAGTAAGAATTTACTTTAGGGTGTTTCGCTAAGGATAGAGCAGTAGCTTTAATCACCATATCATTGAATGAAATCTTCACGGGTAATACTTCATTCATAGATACACGCGCTTCCATCGCTTTATCCATATTGATTTCCATCGTTAAATAGAATTCTGGAGCGCTAAATTTAGATTCAGACAATCGACGAGCGATCGTCTTACGCATTTGGCTGTTTGGAATATCTTCAAAGCTTTCCACACCACCAGTGAAGTTTGCGTTTGCGCCGCCAGAGTTTGGATTATATTCTTCCACATCTGCCTTTGTGATACGTCCACCTTCGCCTGTTCCTGTGATCCAGTTTAAGTTATATCCTTTTTCTTTTGCCAAAGCACGAGCTAAAGGACTTGCCTTCAATTCTACACCTGGTTTAGAAGCGACTTTTTCTTCCACAACTGGAGCCTTTGTTACTGCAGGTGCTGGTGCACTTGCGACAGGCGAAGGAGCCGGAGCTGCAGCAACCGGTGCGGGTGCAGCCGATTTAGGTGCTGCATCTGCATCTAAAATCAATTGGTAATTAGCACCAGGTTCTCCTACGATGGCTATAATACCATCTACGATTACACCTTGGCCTTCTTTTGCTCCAATATATAATAGTGTACCATCTTCATAGTTTTCTAATTCCATGGTAGCTTTATCTGTCTCTACTTCAGCAATGATGTCTCCATTCTTGATGACATCACCTACGGCTTTTAACCATTTAGCGATAACACCTTCTACCATCGTATCGCTCATCTTAGGCATACGAACAGCAACTGCTTTTACACCACTTAAGTCGATAGCTGGGGTAGGGGCTGCAGTTTCTGCCACTGGAGCTGCTGCTGGTGCTTCTGCAGCTACAACAGGCGCTGAAGCTGATGCAGCTGCAGGAGCAGCTAAAAGTGATGAATAATCTTCACCTGGCGTACCTACAATAGCGATAATACCATCAACTGGTACGGCTTCACCTACTTTTACACCAATATATAACAAAGTTCCGTCTTCATAATTTTCTAATTCCATCGTTGCCTTGTCTGTTTCAACTTCAGCAATAATGTCTCCAGATTTGATTACGTCACCTTCTTTTTTTAGCCAGTTTGCGATAACACCTTCAACCATGGTATCGCTCATCTTAGGCATTCTAATAATTTCAGCCATCTTATTTTGTTTGAAAGTTCAAAAATACGCTTTAAACCCTGTTTTTAAAAATTTTATGTGATAATTATTCTCTACTAATCAAGTTTAAGGACTGCCATAAATGCCTCCTGTGGTATTTCTACATTACCCACTTGACGCATACGTTTCTTACCTTTTTTCTGTTTCTCTAATAATTTACGCTTACGGGAGATATCACCACCGTAACATTTAGCTAATACGTCTTTACGTAAGGCTTTCACCGTTTCACGAGCTATAATTTTTTGTCCAATCGCTGCCTGAATGGCAATTTCAAATTGCTGTCTCGGAATCAATTCGCGTAATTTTTCGCACAAACGCTTACCCCAGTCATAGGCTTTGTCCCGGTGTACAATAGCCGAAAGTGCATCCACTTTGTCCCCATTTAACATGATATCTAACTTGACCATGTCACCTGGTTCATAATCCTTGTACTCGTAATCTAAAGAGGCATATCCTCTTGAAATCGTCTTTAAACGATCGAAGAAATCAAATACTACCTCTGATAAAGGCATATCGAATGTCAACTCCACGCGGTCAGTTGTCAAATAAATCTGATTCACTAAAATACCACGCTTATCCATACAAAGACTCATAATGACCCCTGTATACTCAGATTTTGTAATTATTTGTGCCTTAATGTAAGGCTCTTCAATGGTGTCAATTAAATTTGTCTCAGGTAAATCAGCAGGAGCAGATACCCACATTTCTTCTTGTGCAGTCGTTAATACCTTGAACTTTACAGAAGGGACAGTTGTAATGACTGTCATATCGAATTCACGTTCCAGACGTTCTTGCACAATTTCCATGTGCAACATGCCTAAGAATCCACAACGAAATCCAAATCCTAAAGCGGCTGATGTTTCAGGTTCCCAAACTAAGGAAGCATCATTTAATTGAAGCTTCTCCATCGCATCGCGTAGATCTTCAAACTCTGAGGTTTCTACTGGATAAATCCCAGCAAATACCATCGGTTTAACCTCTTCAAAACCTTGAATCGCAGAAAGGGTAGGGTTCGCTACGTGAGTAATTGTATCACCCACCTTCACTTCTTTCGCTTCTTTAATTCCAGAAATTAAATAGCCTACATCTCCTGTTTTAATGATTTGTTTGGGCTCTTGTTCTAGACCTAAGGTCCCAATCTCATCTGCGTAATATTCTTTACCTGTATTGATGAATTTTACTTTATCCCCTTTTCTAATTTCTCCATTATACACACGGAAAATTACCTCAATACCTCGGTAGGAGTTGAAGGTAGAGTCAAAGATCAAGGCTTGTAATGGAGCTTCCGGTTCTCCTTTAGGGGCAGGAATACGTTCTACCACTGCATCAAGGATGTCTTGTATACCGATACCTTCTTTACCAGAGGCGTGGATTATATCCTCTTTTTTGCAACCAATCAAATCGATGATTTGATCCGAAACTTCCTCAGGCATAGCGCCAGGTAAATCAATTTTATTTAAAACAGGAATGATTTCTAAATCATGGCTGATGGCTAAATATAAATTGGAAATTGTTTGAGCTTCAATACCCTGAGACGCATCTACAATCAATAATGCACCTTCACAGGCTGCAATAGAACGTGATACCTCATAAGAGAAATCGACGTGTCCAGGTGTATCAATTAAGTTGAAAGTATATAATTCCCCGTCTTTGGGATACTGCATTTGAATCGCGTGCGATTTAATCGTAATGCCACGTTCGCGCTCTAAGTCCATATCATCGAGCAACTGATTCATCATATCGCGTTTTTGAACGGTATTGGTGAACTCAATTAATCGATCGGCTAAGGTACTTTTACCATGATCAATATGGGCGATAATGCAAAAATTACGCAGGTGTTTCATATAGAATTATTTCTCCTTAGGGCTTCCCTAAAAACTAAGCTACAAATATAGCCAAAACAAGGCATTTAACCCGTTTTATTGATTCATTAAATCTTCAATTTCCTCCCAATGCAAGGGGATATTTTTCATTAGATTCGTATTCTTTCCTTTCTGAATGACTAGGTTGTTTTCCAAACGAATACCTAAACCTTCTTCTTGAATATAAATACCGGGTTCACAGGTTAAAACCATTCCCTCCTGAAAAGGTTTGTATTTATCCCAAACATCGTGCACATCTAATCCTAAATGATGTGCCACGCCATGCATGAAATATCTTTTGAATAATGGAGTAGCTGGATTTTGCTTTTCTACATCAGCACGTGTAAATAAACCTAAATCGATCAGTTGCCCTTCCATGAAACGCTCAACCTCTTTTTGGTAATCTACCCAAAACACACCCGGCTGCATAATTTCTGTCGCATAATCTAATACGGCATGCACGGCTTGATATACTTGTTTTTGACGTGGAGAGAAACGGCCAATTACAGGAATCGTTCGCGTCATATCCGCATTGTAATTTGCATAGGATGCTCCCACATCTAATAAAAGCATATCTCCATCTTTACATGGCAAGGCATTATCGATGTAATGTAGCACACAAGCATTAGCACCAGAGGCGATAATAGGGGTGTATGCAAAACCTTCAGATCGATTTCGGGTAAATTCATGAATGAATTCTGCTTCAATTTCGTATTCTGTGACGCCTGGTTTCGTAAAGTTTAATACACGACGGAATCCTTTTTCTGTAATATCACACGCTACTTGTAGTGCCTGTAATTCTTCAGGCTCTTTTTGCATTCTTAAATCACTTAAAATAGGAGCGAGGCGCCCTATTGCATGATTAGGATACAATTCACGTAGTGAAATTCCCAAGCGAGCATTCTGTGTTTGAACCACCGAGGCATTTCTTAAATGCTCATTATCGGTTAAATACAAATGATCAGCAGAATAGATTAAGGTCTTAAGCAGGCTATCGAAATTACTCGTCCATTGAATGTTTTTAATCCCAGAAGTCTGCGTCGCCTCTTCTTTCGTATACTTATGACCTTCCCAAATCTCAATCAACTCAGATGTCTCGCGAACAAAGGCAATTTCGCGCCATTGTGCTTCAGGAGCATCTGGATACAATATCAAAAAGGATTCCTCTTGATCTAAACCGGACAAATAAAATAGGTCACTATTCTGACGAAATCCCATCGTTCCATCAGCGTTCGTGGGCATAATATCATTTGAACTAATGACCACAATCGATTTAGGAGGTAATTGAGCGTATAATTTCGCACGATTCTTTTTAAATAATTCGGCAGAAAAAGGAGTGTAGCGCATCTTATTTTCGACAAACGTAAATGATTTCTTCTAAAGGCAGAGCCATTCTCTTGCTCTCTTCTAGTCCTAATTTTTCAATTAGATTCACCTGTTCCACTTTGAAACCTGAATTTTCTAATTGAGTACCATAATCACGTCCATAGATACGTAAGTGATCATCTTGTAAAAAATGAATTTCTCGCTCTCTTGGATCTGTAATGCTCGCATCTTCGTAGGTAGTGGCTAGATCGTAACGTTGAGGGCTTTGGCACAAAGCAAAACCAGTTGGTTTCAAAACACGACGAATTTCCTGCATACAGCGCACATCATCCTTCACGTGTTCTAAAACGTGATTACAAAAAACAGCATCAAATGAATTATCTGGAAAAGGAATATCATGCAAATCCATCTTCACTTTCGCTAATGGACTCTCAATATCAGCAGTAATATATTGATCCCCTAAATGCTTCTCAAAACGATCGATAAAGCAGTATTCAGGAGCGATATGCAATAATTTAGGCTTATCCGTAAAAAAGGCGGTCTCGTTTTTTAAGTACAAATACATCAATCGATGACGCTCTAAACTTAAACAAGAAGGACAAAGTGCATTTTCACGTGGAGTTAAACGACCATAAGGTAGAAAATGACTAAAAGAATGATCACAAACAGGGCAATGTACCTTATTTCCTCGCAAGAAAATGCTGTAAATTTTGATTAATCGATGTGCAAATAATTGAATGAATTTTCTTGGGATAAATCGTAAAACCCAGCTAATGATGTATTTCATAGAAACAAAAAAAGGGAAGGCTTCCATGTTGAATACCTTCCCTTCAAAATTAAGAAATTAATTACATTTTTCTTAACCAAATATTGCGGAAGCTAACTGCATTCCCGTGATCTTGTAAACTGATCGGTCCTGGTCCGTGAACTGGATTCAAAGGTTGACCTATGTATTCTGTTGTACCTTGAATCTTGGTGTGATTTTGAACTACAATTCCATTGTGGATAACCGTCACATAAGCTGGAGTTTCAATACCGCCATTTGTAGTAAATACAGGTGCCGTATAAATGATGTCATAGGTATTCCAATCGCCCATTTTTGAAGTTGCATTAACCAATGGAGGTGTTTGCTTGTAAATTGCACCTGCCTGACCATTACGGTAAGTCGGGTTTTGATACGAGTTCATTACCTGAACTTCATACATCCCCTGCATAAAGACACCACTATTTCCTTTTCCTTGGCTTTTTAACGTCTCTGGCTCGATAGGGGATTGCCATTCAATGTGCAATTGGTAGTTAGTAAATTTCTCTTTTGTGGAGATATTTCCTTTTCCTCCTACGACAGTCATTTTTCCATCAGCCACTTTCCAAGCCGCAGGTGAGCCATCTTTTGCAGACTCCCAATTATCTAAATTTTTCCCGTCAAACAATACAATAGCATCAGATGGAATTGCTCCAGGAGTAACCACTGGGATGCTAGGCTCCCAATATTCCGTGTCATTTGGGTTAGTTGGATTAGGCTTTACATGACGGTGATCTTGTGCCTGTGTAAAACTGATAGAAGCTAAAAATAGCCCTGAGATTGCAAATAATGTCTTTTTCATTGTTGAATAGGGTTGAATTGAACATAAAAAAACCGGCATAAACCGGTTTCAATTTAAAGAATATTATTCTTATTTAGCAAAGCTAGCTTTGATAGCTTCTACATCAACTAATTTAATAGTTGGTCTTGCTTTTAAGATTTTGATAGCTGCAACCTTGTTGTTAGCTACTGCTTTATTTCTTCTGTCTTTACGTTTTAGTCTAGTTACTGCCATGTCTTTGATAATTTGGTTTGCAAAAATAGGTAAAATCGACTATTATCAAAAATATTATGGCATAATTAATTAAATTTGTTTTTTTTAATATGATGCAGAAACCAGCAAACGCAAGAGGCACTAGGGATTTTGGCCCTTCTGAGATGGCAAAACGTACTTACGTTTTTGACATTATAAAGACTCATTTTCAAGGTTTTGGCTTTCAAGCAATTGAAACGGCGGCCATTGAGAATCTATCGACTTTGACTGGTAAATACGGAGAAGAAGGTGATCAATTATTATTTAAGATTTTAAATAGTGGTGATTATTTGTCCAAAGTTTCTCCTTCTGACGTCGACGCAGGTGCTAAATCTCTGACTACAAAAATATCCGAAAAAGGTCTTCGCTATGATTTAACGGTACCCTTTGCTCGCTTCGTTGCCATGAATCGGAATGAATTAGCCTTCCCTTTTCGCCGTTATCAAATTCAACCGGTATGGAGAGCGGATCGTCCGCAAAGAGGTCGTTACCGCGAGTTCTATCAATGTGATGCGGACATAATCGGTTCGGATTCTTTAGTGAATGAGGCGGAGTTAATTGCCTTATTTCAATCTATTTTTAGTTCTTTAAAACTTCGTGTTAACTTATTCATCAATTCCCGTAAGATATTATCAGGTATTGTAGACACATTAGGAGAAAGTTCCCGTTTCGTTTCTTTTGCTGTCGCATTAGACAAATTAGATAAGATAGGTTGGGATAAAGTAGCTGATGAACTAGTTCAGAATGGCTTTAGCGCTGAAAAGGTAGAGGCATTAAAAAAGCTTGTATTATTTGAGGGAACTAATGAGGCTAAATTAGCGAAATTGACTTCGTTTTTTGGAACGAATGAAACCGGTTTACAGGGTTTAGCCGAAATAAAAGAAGTTTTGAGTCTTTCGGAAACTAATGGTTTTACTAATGATAATCTAGTATTTGATTACAAATTAGCTCGTGGATTGAGTTATTATACTGGATTGATTTACGAAGGTAAAGCTGTCGATTTACCATTTGGTTCAATCGTGGGCGGTGGACGTTACGATGACCTAACAAGTTCATTTGGTTTGCCTAATATGTCAGGTGTGGGTATTTCATTTGGGATTGAGCGTATCTTAGACGTGATGGAAGAGCTTTCTCTTTTCCCAGAAATCTCTACTAGTGCAAGTGCTATCCTCTTCACCTATTTCGATGTGGATGGTCGCAAAGCTGCGTTAGGGATGGCAAATGAATTACGTAAAGTAGGAATTCCTTCAGAAGTATATCCGGATGTCGCTAAAATCAAGAAATCTTTCGAGTTTGCTGACAAGAAAAAAATAGCATTCGTAGCTGTAATAGGGGAGTCCGAACTGAAAGAAGGAAAAGCTTCTGTTAAGAACATGAAAAATGGAGAACAGAACCTGCTCTCCATCTTTGAAATCATCACATTATTGAAGTAATTCCTATCTCCAAGCTTTGAATTGATTAATCAATCCATTGGTGCTAGAGTCATGAGAATTGATTTTCTCTTCATTTTCTAATTCCGGTAGAATTGAATTAGCTAATTGCTTTCCTAATTCTACACCCCATTGGTCATAGCTAAAAATATTCCAAATCACGCCCTGAACAAAGATTTTGTGTTCATACATCGCAATTAATGAACCTAAGGTATGTGGATCGATTTGCTTCACTAAGAAAGAGTTCGTAGGCTTATTCCCTTCAAACACCTTAAATGGAGCTAATTTCTCGATCTCTGCTTCATTCAAGCCTGCTTTTTGCAATTCAGCCACAACCACCTCTTTTGATTTTCCATTCATTAATGCCTCCGTCTGTGCAAAGAAATTAGACATCAATAAAGTGTGGTGATTACCTATTTTGTTATGTGTTACCGCAGGTGCAATAAAATCGGCAGGAATCAATTGCGTTCCTTGGTGGATTAATTGATAGAATGCATGTTGACCATTCGTTCCAGGCTCTCCCCAAATAACAGGACCTGTCGCATAATTCACACGTTTTCCTGAACGGTCCACCGTCTTCCCATTAGACTCCATATCACCTTGTTGGAAATAGGCAGCAAAACGGTGCATATATTGATCATAAGGAAGAATGGCGTGCGTAGGAGCATTAAAGAAATTCACATACCAAATACCTAATAAACCTAAAATAACTGGAATGTTTTGGTCTAAAGAAGCACTCGCAAAATGAGAATCCATCGCCTCAGCACCCGCTAATAAAGCCTCAAAATGATCAAATCCTACGGAAAGGCAAATAGACAAACCGATGGCAGACCATAAAGAATAACGTCCACCTACCCAATCCCAAAAGACGAACATATTGGCTGTATCTATGCCAAATTCTGCCACAGCCTTTGTATTGGTAGATAAGGCCACAAAATGCTTTGCTACGGCTGCATTATCTTTAGCCGCCGCCAAGAACCAATCTCTAGCCGAGAAGGCGTTAGCCATTGTTTCCTGTGTAGTGAATGTTTTTGAGGCAATTAAGAATAAAGTTGTTTCCGGATTGACCTTCTTCAATGTCTCTGCGATATGTGTACCGTCCACATTACTGACGAAGTGAACATTTAAACGCGTTTTATATGGTTTTAAGGCCTCCGTCACCATCACTGGACCTAAGTCAGATCCTCCGATACCGATATTTACTACATCCGTGATTTGTTTGCCTGAGAATCCTTTCCAATCGCCTGAAATGACACGATTAGAAAAGTCTTTCATTTGAGCTTTTACTGCTTGTATTTTAGGGATAATATTTTCACCATCCACTACTACAGAGGCAGATGCTTTCGCTCTAAGCGCCGTATGTAATACAGAGCGACCTTCTGTTTGATTAATTTTATCGCCTTTAAATTGTGCTTGAATCGCTTCTTCTAAACCACATTCTTTCGCTAATTGAATGAGGGATTGAAAACTTTTCTCATCTATTAGGTTCTTTGAGTAATCAAAGAAAATGGATTGGAAGGTTTGGCTATATTTTTCTTGTCTAGCGGCATCCTCTTTAAATAACTGAGCTATTGTAGTGGAAGCTAGACGTGATTGATCTAATTGAAGTGCTTTATAAGCGGAGGTACTTGTGAAATTAATCGTAGACAACATGCGGATGATATTAATGAACTGCAAAAATACGGTTTTAAACATAAAAATGCCAAAATCCACACGGAATGAATTTTGGCATTTCAATAAATCCTAAATAATTAAAGATTCGGTTGTGGTGTCTTGCGTAAATAAGGTTTCAGGGAAGTAAATCCTTTCGGGAATTTTGCCACCGCATCTTCATTAGAAACAGCTGGGACAATAATCACATCATCACCATTTACCCAATCCGCTGGTGTTGCTACTTGGTAATTAGCCGTTAATTGTAAAGAATCGATGACACGTAGAATCTCTGTAAAATTACGACCTGTAGAAGCAGGGTAGGTTAAGGTTAATTTGATCTTCTTGTCCGGCCCAATCACAAATACCGAACGAACGGTAGCTTTTTCTGATGCATTTGGATGAATCATATCGTAAAGAAGTGCGACCTTCTTCTCTGGATCTGCAATAATGGGGAAATTCATTTTAACGGAATTTACCTCTTCAATATCCGGAACCCACTTGTTGTGAGAATCTAAACTATCAACTGATATGGCAATAGGCTTCACATTTCTTTTCTGAAACTCACCATTTAATAAGGCCGTTTTGCCTAATTCTGTTGTACAAACAGGTGTAAAGTCAGCCGGGTGGCTAAACAACAATACCCAAGAATCACCGATAAACTCATGGAAGTTAATGTGACCTAATGTCGTATCCGCACTAAAGTCGGGTGCGATGTCTCCTAATCTTAATGACATAATGGTAGGGGTTTAATTAATGAAAAACTAGTTTGTCTACCAAATATATAGATTAATCTAAACTAAAAAAAGCAATCCTAAAATAAGATTGCTTTTAACATTACACTTCATCAACAAACTAAAAACCAAATTAATTAAAATGCTGTAGGAGAAGGATTCGAACCTCCAAGGTGCAGTTAGCCTCGACACAGAACTGATTTAGTGGTCAACCCATTATGCCGTGTTTATCCTGAACTCACCACCCCCGAGACAGGAGGGCACGTCTGCCAATTTCATCACCCTACAGTGAAAATTATTACCTTTGCAATAATTAGTAGCACAAATATAAAAGGAGATTTTATATTTTTCAAAATTTTTCAATAAAAAATGTCTTTTTTTGCATAATTTTTAATTCGAAGCTTAAATAATTACAAATATTAAATGGAAAAGAAGTTTGAACTTGATCCTTTGGACTATAAGATTTTAGAAATTCTAGTCAAAGATGCTAACCTACCTTATACGGAGATTGGTACGCGTCTCGATGTTTCTGGAGGTACCGTTCATGTTCGGATGAAAAAAATGGAATCCATGGGTATTGTAAAGGGGGCTCAATTATTAATTGATTATTCTAAAATAGGGTGGGATATATCGGCCTTTCTTGGGATCTACCTTGACAAAAGTAGTCTATACGAGGATGTGGCAAAGCAGCTAGAGCAAATTCCAGAAGTGGTTAATATTCATTATACAACAGGTATTTATTCCATTTTCGCCAAAATTATTTGCCGGGATACACAACATTTACGGGAGGTATTACACGATAAAATCCAGCGTGTAACTGGTATTCAGCGTACAGAAACATTTATCTCTCTAGAGGAAAGCCTGATCAGAAATACGCCTTTATTTTAACTGTTTAGAATAATTCTAAACTAAGTCTATTTTTCTCCAAAATCCTTTTGTAATTTTGTCATCTAAATGCAAAATTATGGCAGAGAAGGTAGACGATATTTTACAAGAAGTAACCACATCCGATTATAAATACGGATTTGAGTCTCATTTCGAGACAGATGAAGCTCCCATTGGTCTTAGTGAATCGATTATTCATTTTATCTCTGATAAAAAGAATGAACCGGATTGGATGCGCGAATGGCGTTTATCTGCTTATCGCTATTGGAGAACACTTCAGGAGCCTGATTGGGCGAATTTATTATACACGCCGGCTAAATACGATGAGTTGAAATATTATTCAGCGCCTGTTCAAAAAAAGCAATTGAATTCATTGGATGAAATTGACCCTGAACTACGTCGTACGTTCGAAAAATTAGGCATTTCTTTAGACGAGCAAAAGCGTCTTTCTAATGTAGCTGTCGATGCCGTTATTGATTCGGTTTCAGTAGCTACTACTTTCAAGGAGACTTTAATGGAGAAAGGTGTCATCTTTTGCTCTATCTCTAAGGCCATCAAAGAACATCCTGAATTGATTAAGAAATACTTGGGATCAGTGGTTCCAGTAAAAGATAATTACTTCGCTGCGCTTAATAGTGCCGTATTTTCAGACGGATCCTTCTGTTATATTCCAAAAGGTGTTCGTTGCCCAATGGAATTATCCACCTATTTCCGTATTAATGCATCAGGTACCGGTCAATTTGAACGTACGCTTATTGTGGCGGAAGATGATTCTTATGTTTCGTATTTAGAAGGTTGTACGGCACCTATGCGTGATGAAAATCAATTGCATGCTGCGGTAGTGGAGATTTATGTACACAAAGGTGCAGAGGTGAAGTATTCTACCGTTCAAAACTGGTATCCAGGTGATAAAGAAGGGAAGGGCGGTATTTACAACTTTGTAACGAAGCGTGGTATTTGCGATGGAGCTCATTCAAAATTATCTTGGACACAGGTAGAAACAGGTTCAGCTGTTACTTGGAAATACCCATCGGTCATCCTTAAAGGAGATTATTCCATCGGAGAATTCTATTCTGTAGCAGTAACAAATAATTACCAACAAGCAGATACAGGGACAAAAATGATTCACTTAGGGAAGCATTCAAAGTCACGTATCGTTTCTAAAGGTATTTCAGCAGGTTTCTCTCAAAATTCCTACCGTGGTTTAGTGCAAGTGGCTCGTAAAGCAGATGGATCTAAGAATTTCTCACAATGCGACTCATTATTATTGGGAGATAAATGTGGTGCACATACTTTCCCTTACTTAGAGGTGAAAAATAATACGGCTTCCGTAGAGCACGAAGCGACTACGTCTAAGATTGGAGAAGATCAAATTTTCTATTGCAATCAACGTGGCTTGAGTACAGAAACGGCCATTGCTTTAATTGTAAATGGATATGCGAAAGAAGTATTGAATCAATTACCGATGGAATTTGCCGTAGAAGCTCAAAAGCTTTTGGCTATTTCATTAGAAGGTTCGGTAGGATAAACTATTTTATTCCTCCCGTATGGATGGCCACTAGTTTCGAATCAGGAGCTATGTGGCCATTTTTTATGTGATCAACTAGAGCATAGAACATTCGACCCGTATAAATGGGCTCGATGGCAATATGGTGTTTTTCACTAAACTCTTTACAGAATAAGTCTAAATCAGCATTCGATTTAGCGTATTTACCGAAGATATAGTTATCGTCTATCTTTAAATTGGCTGCTGGAAAATCTGTTAAATGATCCTCTATTTCAGCCTGGTTATTTAAAGTTAGAATACCTGTAACCAGCACACTTGTGGCGCGTGCAATACCAATAGCCGTGGCGCCAGTTCCCATGGCGCAATATATAGCATCGCAGGAAGGTAATTCATTGACTAAATTATCCATTCCGTCTATCGCAGGAGAGCCATATCCTCCCTCTGGTATACATAGGTAGTTCTCGTACTCACTTGGAATTTCTTTATCACGATATAGTGACCGGGAAACGAAATGCAATTTCATACCCCATTCGTTCATTTGTTTTAAATAGGAGTTGCTTGTGACATTTAATTCCTCCCCTCGCACGATTCCAACCGTAGGAATACCTAGTGAATGTCCTACGAAGGCGAGGGCAAATAAGTGATTGGAATAGGCTCCTCCAAAACTAAGTATCCCAGAATGTTGGTTTAATGAGAAGGTTTGGATATAATTTTTTAATTTGCGCCACTTATTTCCCGATATGATGGGATGAATGAGGTCATCTCGTTTGACAAACACTTGAATTCCTTTTGAATTCCAGCATTCATCAAATATCTCCTCCATCGGTGAAGGTAGGTTTAACGCGTTAAATTCAAAGTTTGTTATGTCCATCGATCCAGAAATGAATGCTCCAGATTCCGAAGAGGAAGATGACTTGTTTGAGCATTATAATTTCACTGTTGACAAAGGTCAACAATTACTGAGAATCGACAAATATTTGATGATTAAAATTGCAGGCACTAGCCGCAATAAGATTCAAGTAGGAATAGACGCGGGATCAGTAAAGGTGAATGGTGGATTAATTAAGTCTAATTACCGGGTTAAACCTTTAGACAATATAACCGTCTCTTTTGCAACTCCTCCTAGAGACAAAGAAGTATATCCTGAAGACATACCGATTGATATTATCTATGAGGATGATCAACTTATTTTAGTCAATAAATCACCAGGAATGGTGGTGCATCCCGCTCAGGGGAATTGGTCAGGTACTTTAGTGAATGGTTTATTATTTCATTGCCAAAATCTTCCTGGACAAAAAGATATCCGACCAGGACTTGTGCATCGCATCGATAAGGATACCTCAGGAATCTTAGTAATTGGCAAGACTGAATTTGCCTTGAATTTTCTAGGTCAACAATTCTTTGAACATAGCATTGAAAGAACTTATTACGCTATTTGCTGGGGCGTTCCCAAAGAATTAAAGGGCACTATTCGGAGTAAAATAGGCAGAAGTCCGAAGGACCGAAAGATCCAAGCTATTTTTCCTGAAGACTCTGAATACGGGAGAATTGCCATCACACATTATGAGGTGATGGAAACCTTTGGTTTTGCTTCTTTTGTTAAGTTTAAATTAGAAACTGGTCGAACGCATCAAATAAGAGCCCATTTTCAATCTATTGGACACCCTTTGTTTTCTGATAGTACGTATGGCGGAGATAAAATTCGCTATATGTCTTCAATGGCAAGTTTTAAATCCTTTATTGATAATGCCTTCAAAATTTGTCCTCGTCAGGCATTACACGCCTATTCTTTAGGCTTTATTCACCCCATTACCAATGAATTCATGCAATTCGAGCAAGAGTTCCCAGAAGACTTTTTAACCTTATTAACTAAATTAAGAGCGATCAATGGATAAGATTAATATACGCCGAGCCACCAAAGATGATATTGGCCTAGTTCGAGATTTAGTGATGGAATTGGCCATTTTTGAGAAGGCTCCTGAAGAAGTAACTTCTAGTTTAGCTGATTATGTTCAAGAGGGTTTCTCAGATAATCCCTTATTCACTGCTAATCTGATTTATTTGAATGATGAATTAGCTGGATTTTCCTTATGGTATTACAGATTCTCGACTTGGAAGGGGAGACGCTTCTATTTAGAGGATTTGTATATTAAAGAAACTTTTAGAGGAAGAGGTTTGGGTAGAAAGCTAATTAATGAGGCTATCGAAGAAGCTAAAAGAATGAAATGTACAGGTATGATGTGGCAAGTATTGGATTGGAATCAGCCTGCTATTGACTTTTATAATACCTTAGGTGTGAAAATGGATGCCGGCTGGTTAAATGTCCATTTGGATTTATAATGATCCTCGATCTATGAAATAAAATTCATTCGATTCGCGTCCTTTTTCGCGGTTAATGATCATTTGGGCAGCTCTTTCACCCATTTTGCTGAAGTCATTGGATATTACTGAGATACCCTCAGCGATGATTTCCTTTAATGGTGTATCATCGTAGGAGATGATTCCGATATCCTTTCCTGGTTTAAGTTTGTTTTTAGTTGTCCAGTTGATCATTTTGATCAAATCATACTCTCTAAAAACGATATAAGCCTGATTTGTCTGTAATTCGTAATCGTCATCTAAATCAGGTATAATATCAAATTCTAAGCCATACTTGGTGCAGAAATTAGTAAATCCTTGTATTATACCGTCTGGTGTATATTGAAAGCTTTTGGAGCTAAGCACTAGATTGATTTGCTCATACTTTTTCACTTTATCAAGAGACTCAGTCAGTCCTTGGTAGATATTGATTTCAAAGTTTTGGTACAAAATAGAATAATCATCACTAAACTCCTTGATGTCAATATCTAACACCAATAGTTTGTCTTTCGGTATTTTAGATACAATCTTAGCCACACTTTTATTAAAGTGGGGCAATATGATGTAGTGATTGTATTTACCTAAGTTATTCGTGATTAATTCCTCAAATAATTCGATATCATGGTAATGAAAGAATAAATTATGACTTACGTCATCACCTAAATTTTGAATGATACTCTCATACAAAATCTCCTTGTAGGGAGTTAAAGCATCCATCAAGATGAAAACGCGTAGCGCATTCTTCGTATTTGTACTAGAAACGTAGAAACCCTTTCCGTGATGCGAGCTTATTAATCCCTTTTCTCTTAGGTCATCGTATGCCTTCGTAACAGTCATTCGAGCCATATTGAACTCACTAGCTACCTTATTAATGGAAGGCAATTGCTTTCCATGCTCTAATAAGCCGGAATTAATACCATCAATTATACCATCAATTAATTGTTGGTATTTAGGTTTGCTGCTGTTCGGATCGAAGTATAACATAGGTATTTTCCTTAGTGCATAATGATTGATTGTTCGATATCTTCCAAATTTGCGCCTTTTGTCTCAGGCATCATAAAGGCTACATATGCTAATTGGGCTACCATCATCACCGCGAAGAAACCGAAAATAAGAGTTCCGCCATACGATTCTGTAAAAAGAGGGAAGAAGTTTGCCACTAATGCAGCAAATACCCAGTGAGTTAAAGACCCCCATGCCATTCCAGAAGCTCTAACCGAGTTAGGAAATATCTCTGAGATAAATACCCAAATAACAGATCCCTGACCAATGGCATGCGACGCAATAAAGGCAAAAATATAAATAGGAACATAGGTATAAGACTCCGTATAAAACGCATAAGCGATTAAACTCAACGTTACTATATACCCAATTGAACCAATAAACATTAAAATACGGCGACCCACACGATCAATTAAATACCAACCTAGTAGGGTGAAAAGTAAATTAGCGATTCCAATTCCTGCAGTAGATAATAGAGCAGACTCTTTTCCTAAACCTGTTAGTTCATAGATTCTAGGTGCATAATAAATGATGGCATTAATTCCTGACATTTGATTAAAGAAGGCAAATAAGAAGGCTAAGGTTAAAGGCCAAACAAATTTGCCAGAGAACAAGCGCTCCTGTGTCAAATTCTTATTTGCATTCGTTTGAATACGGTTAATAGTCTCCTCTGGATTTGGATCCGCTAATTCTAACACTTTGCGAGCTCCCGCTAAATCGTTGCGCTTTAAGAGTAAAAATTGAGGCGTTTCAGGAGTCAAAAGAATCAAAAAGGAGAATAATAAAGAGGGTAGGGAAACCACTCCTAACATGATTCGCCAATCATTTTCCATTCCTTGAATGAAGTAATTAGAAACGTATGCAATCAAAATACCTAAAACGATATTTAATTGAAAGGAGATAACAAGTTTACCTCTATGTTTTGCAGGGGCTATTTCTGAAATGTAGATAGGTGCTACTACGGAAGAAGCACCAATACCTAAACCTCCTAAGAATCTAAAGAGCATAAATAAATTCACATCTGGTGCAATTGCTGCTCCTACTGAGGATATGAAAAAACTTAAGCCGATCCAAAAGAGGGTCTTCTTACGCCCAAATAAATCTGCTGGAATTCCTCCTAGAGCTGCACCTATCACGGTACCATACAAGGCAGCAGCAATCGCCAATCCATGCGTAAATGAATCTAGATGCCACAATTGTTGAATAGCTAATTCCGCGCCAGAGATAACGGCAACGTCCATTCCAAATAAAAGGCCACCTAAACCAACGGTGATCGACCAAAAAATTACGTGTTTGTTCATATGATTTATATTCCTTACAAAATTTATAAATTTTACGGGATATAAATTGTAAAATTTGGACAATTATGAATTCTTCCGAAATATGGACGTATAATGAAGTAAATGTTCAGGCGAAATGTATTGTTTGAATTCGTCGATGAACTCCGAATTCTTCATTTCAAATAGACTATTCTTCAGGCTTTTGGGCGTTTTACCTGTGTATTTTTTGAATTCATTGATGAAATGCGCTGAGTCATAATACCCCAGTTGATCCGCTAAATCTTGGCTTTTGATATCCTTGGAGGATGCAAATAACGCCAGTGATTGATTCACCCGCTTAATTTGAACATACTCTTTGGGACTAATACCTATTACTTCTTGAAACAAACGAGATAGGGTTTTGTAAGAAGCAGTGGACTCGGATTCTAATTCATCAAGCCACATTAATAGCTTGATATATTTCTTCGCCTGTTTATCGATGAGGTGAGCAAGTAAAAAAGCTTCTACCTGTTCGCACCTCTCGTTAAAGTTCATGGAAGAATTTAATGCTGGAAGCATTGAGAAAATACTTTCCGCATCAGTACTCAGATTATTTGTAGCAGCAACTGGAGAAGTTAAAAAGGGATATAATCCACCAGCTCTAAATTTAACCCCGAAAATATGAATACCAGGTTGATGTTTGTAAAAATTTGGCGCTTGATGCAAACCCTCTAATTGTATCCCATTTATAGATTTAAAATCAGTTGTATTTGCGTGGGAGCGATAATAATCTTTTCCAAAAGAATAGGTTAACACTGCCTGATCCTCTGGAAAAATAGTCTCTATTTCATAGGGAATAATACCTGATTCGTCCACCTGTTTTTCCCACAAGTGATCAACAAATGGCGCTAATGCTTCAGATGGTTTACGGTATTCGATAATCATTTAGCTGAGGCAAAAGTTTTTGAAATAAATGCTGCAACAAAACCAAGAATCACCAATAGGTAAAGTGCTTTATCTAAACCAACAAAATCAGATAAATACCCAATAATTACTGGGCCTAATAGAAAACCAATATAAGCAATAGTAGAAACGCCTGCTATCGCGATAGAAGGCATAATTTCTTTTTGATTTCCTGCTTGTGAATAGACTAATGGGACAATAGTCGATATTCCCAATCCTATAATAAAACATCCTCCTATCTTGAAATAAATAGAAGGAACTAATAAAGTAAGTAGCATACCGACACTCAAGAGTATTCCATTTAATACTAGAATTGAACTAATTCCATATTTTAAAGAAATTTTATCTCCCATAAATCGGCCAATCACCATGGCTGCTGCAAAAGAAGAAAATCCTATAGTGATCGGGAAAGTTGAATTTGGACTATATTCTTTAAAATACAAGGATATCCAATCAGCCATCGCTCCTTCACACAACATTCCACAAAAGGCAATTAAGGATAAAACAATTAGATAGGGCCCTAAATTTAAAATTGAGGATTTTGATTTACTATCATCTTGGACTGGTTTGTCCGTCAATAAATTCCCAAAAATAAATGGAACTAATGCTATGTTTAGACAAGCAATGATACTAAAGTGTTGAAAAGGACTATAATGTTCTTTTTCGAAATATCCTCCTAAGAAAGCGCCAGCCATCAGACCAATGGAAAAAATAGCGTGAAAAGAGGACATAATAATTTTATTCAACTTAGCCTCTAAACTAACTACTTGTGTATTCATGGCGATATTCATAATATCACCAGACATCCCAAAGAAAAAAAGTCCTATGAATAAAGTGTAAGCTGATGCGGCCAGACTTAAAGCCGGTATCACAACAACATACATCGCAATGGCCAACAATGATATCCATTTGGACGCATACTTGGTTAACAACCATCCTGCAATCGGTAGAGAGACTAAAGAACCAATAGGTAATCCCATCAAAACGGTTCCTAATTCTGAATCGGATAACTGTAGAAAAGACTTAAAATCCGGGATACGAGTTGCCCAAGTCGCAAAATTTAAACCACAAATAAAAAATAGAATACCAATACTAAAACGAGCCTTCTTCATTAATCTAACAAAAGTGATTCAATTTCCTTCCAATTATTCACCCGCTTAAAATCGTTGATATGTAAATTATGAGGGGCCGTAAATAGGAGAGGAGTCCCAGTGAATGTATGCAAGTTTTTCTCGTGGTCATCAATCAAATAGTCAGCTTGAATCATATGTTTATGCCCACAGAAAACGATGTGTCTCCAGGTAATAAATGTAAAGTGTTTTTCCATCCAAACTAATTTCTCTTTTAATGAATTGGGGAATTCAGTCGCTGCGGATACAATGAATATTTCATACTGCTTATGCAATTTTTCAACTACTTCGACCGCATCTTCATTGACAGGAATATTTTCAAAGAAGCCAGGTTCCCATAAAAATGAGTTGTGTTTCGTATAATGACCATAAAACTCCAACTTCAAGCTTTCGCTTCCATTCATTAATTCCTCATATGTATAGGAACTAGAAGTGATCTCATTAATCTTATCAATAATTACATGGGTTGTTTTAGCTAAAACGTCATCCATGTCAATGGCAATTCTCTTCATGTGGTATTTCAAAAAAAAACTCCCCAAATATGGGGAGTTTTCAAGGATTAATCTAATTAAAATTACATCATTCCACCCATTCCACCGCCACCTGGGCCGTGTCCATGAGCTGGTTCAGCTGCTGGTTTGTCAGCAATCACACATTCTGTTGTTAACAACAAGCCTGCGATAGAAGCTGCATTTTCCAATGCTAAACGAGTAACCTTAGTAGGGTCAATAATACCCGCAGCGATCATATTTTCATATTTATCTTCACGTGCATTATATCCGAAATCATCTTTTCCAGCTTTCACTGCATTGATGACAACAGAACCTTCACCACCTGCGTTTGATACAATCGTACGTAATGGAGACTCCACTGCTTGACGGATGATATTGATACCAGTCAACTGATCTTCATTATCACCTTTCAGTTTGTCTAATGATTGAATAGCACGGATTAGCGCTACACCACCACCAGCAACGATACCTTCTTCAACTGCAGCACGAGTAGCGTGTAATGCATCATCTACGCGATCTTTCTTTTCCTTCATCTCTACTTCCGTAGCAGCACCGATGTAAAGAATAGCCACACCACCAGATAATTTAGCTAAACGCTCTTGTAATTTTTCGCGATCGTAATCAGAAGTTGTATTCTCGATTTGAGCTTTAATCTGATTTACACGATTCTCGATATTGTCTTTTGAGCCAGCACCATTTACAATCGTTGTATTGTCTTTGTCAATGATTACTTTCTCTGCTTGACCCAAGTATTCGATCGTTGCATTCTCTAATTTGAATCCTCTTTCTTCAGCGATAACAGTACCACCCGTTAGGATAGCGATATCTTCTAACATCGCTTTACGACGATCACCGAAACCTGGAGCCTTAACAGCAGCCACTTTCAATGCTCCACGCATTTTGTTTACTACTAAAGTAGCTAATGCTTCACCATCTACATCTTCAGAGATAATCAATAGGGGACGACCAGTTTGAGCAACTGCTTCTAATACAGGAAGTAATTCCTTCATTGAAGATACTTTCTTCTCTGAGATTAAAATGAATGGCTTCTCTAATTCAACCTCCATTTTATCTGTATTCGTTACGAAATAAGCAGATAAATATCCACGATCGAACTGCATACCTTCTACCGTTTTCACTTCAGTCTCAGTACCACGAGCTTCTTCAACCGTGATAACACCTTCACGACCTACTTTCTCCATTGCTGAAGAAATCATCGTTCCGATTTCAGAATCATTGTTTGCAGAAATTGTAGCTACCTGAGCGATTTCTTTAGAAGTAGTGATTGCGCGTGATTGTTTTTTCAAATCAGATACGATAGCATCTACTGCTTTCTCGATACCGCGCTTCAAATCCATTGGATTAGCACCAGCTGCTACGTTCTTAGAACCAATCGTATAAATTGATTGAGCTAATACGGTGGCAGTTGTTGTACCATCACCAGCTTGATCAGCTGTTTTAGAAGCAACTTCTTTAACTAATTGAGCGCCCATGTTTTCCACAGCGTCCTCTAATTCAATTTCTTTCGCTACTGAAACACCATCTTTAGTGATAGAAGGTGAACCGAATTTTTTATCAATGATTACGTTACGACCTTTTGGTCCTAATGTTACTTTAACCGCATTTGCAAGGGTATCAACCCCTCTTTTCATCTTTTCGCGCGCTTCGCTATCGAAATATAATTCCTTTGCCATATGATTTTGTAATTAATGATTTGTTAAAATTATAAAATTGCAAAAATGTCAGACTCACGCATGATTAGGTAATCTTTACCATCAATAGTGATCTCTGTTCCAGAGTATTTACCATACAAAACAGAATCTCCTACTTTAACAGTAATAGGCTCGTCTTTCTTTCCATTTCCCACCGCTACGATTAATCCTTTTTGTGGTTTCTCTTTCGCTGTGTCAGGAATAATAATACCAAATGCTGTTTTTTCTTCAGCTTGAGCTGGTTCTACAACAACCCGATCCGCTAAGGGCTTAATACTTAAATTTGACATGTGTTATAAATTTAATTTTTAAATTAGAGATAATACATCCATGCAAGCATGGCACGAAACCTTATACAATAATAATGCCAAAACTCATTGCTGAAATTTTGGCAGTATTAATTAAATATAAAGTCTAAAATCTTATTGCTTAGGAGCAACTGGAGCAGGTGCAACAGGTACAGTTTTAGTTGCTGCCTTTTCTACGTTTACAGAAGTACTCGTTTCCGCTGTTCCTGATAAAGTGAAGTTCGTTGCTAAAACTAAAACTAAAATAGCGATAGAGAAACCCCACGTTAATTGCTCAACCAAGTCACCTGTTTTTTGCACACCAAACATTTGTGTGGCACCTGACGAAGAAAATTCCCCGCTAATTCCACCACCTTTGGGATTTTGTACTAAAATAAGCACTACTAATAGAGCAGAAAAGATAATAATCAATGAAATCAATAATGTAAACATATAGTATTTTTTGTAATTCTTCAATTCGAGATGCAAAGTAAACCCTTTTTTCAGGTTTAATCAAACTTAACTTCTCATATAATTCAATCGCTTGTAAATATTTACCTTGCTTCGTTAGAAGTATAGCTATCGTTTCAGAGACAGGGAGTGAAAATTCCACCGCTGCTAAATCCTCAATTGGCTCATCGTCCTCTCCACTTTTTTTCGGTTTTGATAGACTTGGCTGATTTTGAATAAACTGATCAATAATTGAATCCTGTAATGCTTTTATTTCCTCTGCAGGTTTCGATATCACTAATTCCTGTGATTCCTCCTCAATATCATACACGGATTGAAAATACTGTTTTCGCTGTGTGGACAATAAAGCAATTCTTTGTTGTTTTAAAACAGAAAAGCGCTCATTCCATTGCAATAAATAAAAATAGGGGAAGGCAACTTTATCCTGCGATAAATCCGACTGATCGAAACGATCAATCTTATTTAATAAAAACCACAATTTCTGCGCTTTTGAGGAATCCATATTACCAATCACCGGCTATTTTATTAAACAAATCTAAGATAATTTGATCTACTAATTTAGGGATCAGTGTTTTTTCCACTTGAGAAAGTGTTTGGCTTTGAGGGAAATCCTGGTAAAAAGAGAACTCTTGCTCGAAGTTCTTGTCCTCATCTAAGCGATTCATTAACCGAAATTGAATACGTAAAGTAAGTCGATTTAAACCTGCTTTATCATCACCAGTAGGGGCCTGTGGCGTTAATTCATAACCTGTAATACTGCCTTCAATAGTCAAATCAGGATTCTTATTATTTATTTTTAATGAAGTATTCCGTTGAAAATATTCCTTCAACTTTTCATTAATTTCTAAACTTAAATTGGCTGGTCCTCCGGCCGTTTCCATCCGGATATTGCTTACCATCAAAGTCTTTAAATTAGGATCCAAACTTGCTCCTTTAAAGCTATAACAAGAGCTAAGACCTACACTTACACAAAGTATAACCAGAAAATTAATCCAATTCTTCCAAATCATATTGTTTGATTTTACGGTACAAGGTACGCTCTGAAATGCCTAAATCTTTAGCCGCGTATTTTCGTTTGTTCTTATTCTTCTTTAATGCACGAATAATAATCTCTTTCTCTTGTTTCTCTAATGAAAGAGTCACGTCAGTAACAGGAGAGATTACTTCTTCAAAAAGTGAATCTATTGGTTCCTCCTCAAATTTAGTTTCTTCCTGTGCATGAAGAGGTAAAGATAAACCCGTAGAAGGACTAGGGATATCGGCGATATTGCGAACATCTTCAAAGATGGACATGTTATCGTGTAGAATCTCGTAGGCTTTTGACTGATCAGATTCAACCACCTTAAGTAATATCTTCTTTAATTCTGTTACATCGCGCTTTAAATCAAATAAAATCTTGTACAATATTTCTCTTTCATTCATCCCTTCAGGACCCGAAAAAGCGTCTGATTTAACGACCGAATTCCCTAGTTTAGGTTCATTGAAGTCTAAATAATACTGAAGCTGCAATTCATCAATAATGCGATCGCCTACTTCTAAAACTGAAATTTGCTCCGCTAAATTCTTTAATTGACGAATATTACCTGGGAAACGTTGTTTTTGAAGTAGTTCTTTAGCCTCCTTCGTTAACATGATTGGTTTAACCCGATGTGATTCTGAAAAATCGGTTGTGAATTTTCTGAACAACAATTCAATGTCATCGCCTCGTTCTCTCAAAGGAGGTACATAAATAGGTACCGTACTTAAACGGTAATATAAATCCTCTCTAAATTTCCCTTTCTCGATGGCTTGCTGCAGATTCAAATTAGTAGCCGCAACAACTCTGGCATTCGTTTTTTGAACTTTGGACGAACCTACGCGGTAAAATTCGCCGTTTTCTAACACACGAAGCAACCTCGCCTGAGTACCTAAGGGCATTTCGGCGATTTCATCTAAGAAAATAGTACCTCCATCTGTTACTTCAAAATATCCCTTTCTAGCTTCAATAGCGCCTGTAAAGGAACCTTTTTCATGGCCAAATAACTCAGAATCAATGGTTCCTTCTGGAATAGCCCCACAGTTAACGGCTATAAATGATCCGTGTTTACGCTTCGATAAAGAATGAATAATTTTAGAAAAGGACTCTTTACCTGATCCACTTTCCCCTGTAATCAACACTGTCATATCTGTGGCAGCTACTTGTTCTGCTACAGAAATAGCACGTAAAAGGGCAGGGGCATTACCAATAATGCCAAAGCGTGCTTTAATACTCGAAAGATGACTTGTGTCTAACATAATTCACCTAATAAAGTTCCTGATGTACAATGAGTTACGTTAACAAACACGTAATCTCCTTTAACTTCGTTTCCTTTCGGGAAAACGACTACTTTATTTGAATCTATTTTACCATAATGGTGTAAGCTTGATTTCTTGGAATTTCCCTCTACTAATACTTGCACTTTTTTACCCACCCACATTTCATTGCGTTTAGCAGAATGAATCCGCTGCAAATCAATAATTTCCTGTAAACGACGCATTTTTACGTCTTCAGGTACGTCATCAACCAATTTCTTTTCTGCGGGGGTACCAGGTCTTTCTGAATAAGCGAACATATACCCAAAATCATATTCAACCTCTGCTAAAAGCGATAAAGTATCTTGATGATCGTCCTCTGTTTCCGTACAAAAACCGGCGATCATATCTTGTGAAATTCCACACTCATCACCCAGAATAGCTTTAATCGATTTGATTCGATTTAAATACCACTCTCTTGTGTAAGAACGATTCATTAACTCAAGGATTCGATTGCTACCGCTTTGTGCAGGTAAATGGATATTCTTACAGATGTTATCGTACTTTCTCATCGTGTGCAACACCTCATCTGTGATGTCCTTAGGATGTGAAGTTGAGAAACGAACGCGCAGGAGAGGATTAACTTGGGCTACAGCTTCAAGTAAATTAGCAAAATTGACTAAGGTACCTGATTCTGAGGTCCATTTATAGGAATCCACGTTTTGGCCTAATAATGTTACTTCCCTATATCCTTGCACAAATAACTTTTCACATTCAACTAAAATGGAAGGTAAGTCTCGTGAACGTTCTCTACCCCTTGTGTAAGGTACAACACAGAAAGTACACATGTTATCACAACCGCGCATAATACTGACCATGGCTGTAACTCCATTAGAATTTAAGCGTACTGGCTCAATATTTCCATAGGTTTCTTCCCTTGAGAGAAATACGTTGATGGCTTTTTGGCCGTCTGAAACTTCATCTAATAAGGAGGGTAAATCACGGTATGCGTCAGGTCCTGCTACTAAATCGACAATTTTCTCCTCATCGATTAGTTTGGTCTTCAAACGCTCAGCCATACAACCTAAAATCCCGATAGTTAGTCCCGGATTCTTCGCCTTCATATGCGTAAAGAGTTGCAAACGATGGCGTATTTTATGTTCCGCATTCTCTCGGATGGCACAAGTATTCAATAAAATGGTTTCGGCTTCTTTTAGATTAGAAGTAGTCGCATATCCATTTTCTAATAGGATAGAAGTAACAACCTCTGAATCAGCAAAATTCATTTGACAGCCATAGCTTTCGATATAGACCTTTTTACCAAGTGAATTAGCCGTCTTTTGATCCTCCGAAATTCTCGGAATATCCAAGCCGTCCTTTTCCTCTTTCGTCAAAACTTTTAAATCTTGCATTTTACAATCAATGAAATTTAGATTGCAAATTTATGACATTTTGGCAGTAAATCTATTCGATTCTACCAGAATTTAGATAAATAACTTGATCTGAATGAGACGTTAATTTATCGTTATGAGTAACCATGATAATCCTTTGCTGCCAAATGGCCTTCAATTCAACAAATAGTGCGTAAAGTGTTTCTGCATTTTTATTATCTAGATTACCCGTAGGTTCATCGGCTAATAATAGGGTAGGGCGGTTAATCAAAGCTCTTGCTACAGCCACGCGTTGCTGTTCTCCTCCAGAAATTTGAGAAGGCAATTTTTTCAGGATATCCTTTATTCCTAGGGTTTCTATAATTTTTGTAAACAATTCTTCATCAGAAGCTGAAAGTGCTGACCCTTTGATAAATAAAGGGAACTTAATGTTTTCCTCACACGTAAATTCACCTAGTAAATTGTGGAATTGAAAGACGAAACCCAGTTGTTGATTTCTAAAAGTCGTTTGATCTTTCTCCGTTAAATCTTGATACGAAACGCCATCTAAGTGGATTTGGCCACTATCTGGCTTCATGAGTAGACCAATGATTTGCAATAAAGTACTTTTACCGGAACCTGATGGTCCTAATATGCTAACCATTTCAGCCTCTTTCACTTGCAAAGAGATGTTATCTAGAATTAATTGAGTTCCATAACTTTTGGAAATATTTTTTAATTCTAACATTTTTTTGTCTTTTTTTAAGAAAATACGAATGAATGACTCGTTGTTTAATATTTACGCAAATAAATAGTAATTTCACGAAATTAAAATTTTACTAAATGAATATTCACGAATATCAAGCGAAAGAAATCTTAAAAGGTTACGGAG
>JBJOIV010000005.1:0-53334 GCA_046046955.1 Bacteroidota bacterium
TATCGACATAGACTTCAATTTCAGACAAAAAATGGTAAATTTCCAATAATTAAAAGGGTATTTCAGGAAATTATTAAAAATTGTTCTGGTTTGGAAAATCAAAACAAAAATAAAATTCTAAATTAAAACCATATCAAGCATTTAACTACCTATACCATGAATTTTTCCTTCAACAACTACGACACAGGCGGCTTTTTCGATGAAATGTTCGACGCAGACGGAAAGGTACGTCCCGGATATGACCACTTCAAAGAACGGGTAGAACAACTTTCCCAAGAAGAATTTCTACATAGACAGCAATCCGCTGAAAGAGCCTTAATGGCCATGGGGATTACATTCAACGTATATTCAGAAAACGAAGGCACAGAGCGCATCATGCCGGTTGATATCATTCCCCGAATCGTCGATGCTACGGAATGGGAAAAGATCGAAAAAGGCTTAATACAACGCATAACTGCCCTTAATCTTTTCTTAAATGATATCTATTCCGACCAAAAAATCATCAAAGACGGTATCATTCCAGCAGAGGTTATCAATTCCTCTAAAGACTTTTTAAAACCCTGCATCGGTATTAAACCCGCAAAAAACATCTACATACACATCACCGGTACCGACCTAATTCGAGGCGCAGATGGTGAATACATGATTCTGGAGGATAATTTACGCTGCCCATCCGGCGTCTCCTACATGATGGAAAACCGGGAGCTTTTAAAGCAAACCTTCCCTGAAGTTGTGGCTAAAACCCGAATCAGACCCATCTCTGACTACCCCAATAAGTTATTAGAGATGTTGCGTTTCATCAGCGACCGCCCAGAACCAACGGTAGTAGTTTTAACGCCAGGTATTTATAATTCCGCCTATTTTGAGCATTCCTATTTAGCCCAACAAATGGGAGTTGAACTAGTGGACGCCCGCGATTTAGTCGTTCATGAGGGCTATGTAAAAATGCGTACTACCAAAGGTTTCCAAATCGTAGACGTAATTTATCGCCGTATTGATGATACTTTCTTAGATCCAACCGTGTTCAATCCTGATTCCATGATTGGTATTCCAGGCATTTTCGAAGTCTACAAAAACGGCAAAGTAGCCATCGCAAACGCCCCTGGAACTGGTGTTGCAGACGACAAAGTGATTTATGCTTACGTTCCCCGCATTATCAAATACTATTTAAACGAGGATCCAATTATCCAAAACGTAAAAACCTACATCTGTTCAGAAGAGGAGGACCGCAAGTATGTCCTAGAAAACATCGAAAAATTAGTCGTAAAAGAGGCAAATGAGGCCGGCGGATATGGAATGTTAATTGGGCCGAAATCCACCAAAGAAGAACAAGAAAAGTTCAAAGCCCTAATTCTAAGTAATCCACGAAACTACATTGCACAACCGACCATTTCTCTTTCTCGTGTTCCTTGTCTTATCGACGACCACGCAGAAGGACGCCACGTCGATTTACGTCCTTATATTCTGTATGGAGATGGTGTAAACGTAATGCCGGGTGGATTGACTCGGGTGGCTTTGAGAAAAGATTCACTGGTTGTGAATTCTTCGCAGGGGGGTGGATCGAAGGATACGTGGGTTATGTATTAATGTGTAGGCTTCAAAATTGTTGACAGGCCAAATAATTTTGAAGCCTACACATCAATACATATCTGGAAAAATTCCGACCCCGAAATATTAATACATATCTGGAAAAATTGCCACCTCCGGACTAATTTCCTCCGGACTAGTGACTAGCGACTAGCGACTGACTACCGGCTACTGATTACCGGCTACTGACTACTGTCCCCTGACACCTATCCATCAAAAAAGGGGCCTTCGCCCCTTTTTTGATTCCATGTTTATTCTTTATGCTTTGTGCTCTATGCTTTATATCTCTACTCTCTAATCTTTACTCTATAATCTCTACTCCATAAAAGCTACTCTTGCCCACGCAAGATATCCTCCATCGTTTCTCTCCTACGAATCACCCGGGCCATACCGCCATCGACTAACACCTCTGCCGGTAGAAAACGGGAATTATAATGGGATGCCATCGTGAAGCCATAGGCTCCAGCATTAGCTAAAGCGATGATATCTCCTTCTTTGACTTCGTTCAACAAACGTTCGTTTTGCTTTCCGTTGTAATCAAAGGAGAATGTATCTGTCTCGCAGATATAACCTGTCACCCGGTATTCTTCCTGCTTCGAGGTATCTTGGTTCGAAGCATTGAACATATAGTGATAAGAACCATACATCATGGGACGGATCAAATGATTCAAACCAGAGTTAATACTTACAAAGGTTTTTACTGGATCTCGTTTTACGACGTTCGTTTCAGTTAGAAAAGTTCCAGATTCGCTCACCAAGAATTTACCAGGTTCTACCCAAAGGCGTAATTCGCGGCCGTATTTCATACAGAAGGTGCGAAAGGCATCACTCATAATTTGGCCTACTTCTTTCATATTTACACCCGGATCTTCGGGAGAATAGGGGACTTTGAAACCACCGCCTAGGTCGATGATTTGTAAATCTTTGAAGTCATAAGCAAAATCAAACAAGGCTGAGGCAGCTTGCTCGAAGGTCTGACCGTCCTTAATATCGGATCCCGTGTGTTGGTGAAGTCCGATGACGTTGATTTTGTATTTTTCTACAATGGCAAGAATCTCGGCTTTTTGATGAATAGAGATGCCAAATTTAGACTCCGGGTGAGCCGTCATGATTTTCTCATTTCCACCGCCAAAAACGTGAGGCTTGATGCGAATCAAACAAGGCTGAGAAGATCCGTAGGTAGCACCGAACTTTTCTAAGACGGAAAGGTTGTCTAGGTTGACGATGGCACCTTTGGAAACCGCATATTCAATCTCTGAAAAATGTACTCCAGAAGGCGTAAAGGTGATATTTGATCCTTCATAGCCTGCGATTAACCCTAACTCTAATTCCTGTGGTGAAACCACATCCATATCCACTCCATTCTCTCGCATGAGGCGCAAAATGGATAAATTTGTATTCGCCTTAACGGCATATTTAATGGTCAAATCAATTCCCTCAAAAGCGGCTCTTAAAACCGAGATTTTTTCCCTAATTTTGTCGGCATCGTATACGTAGAGTGGAGTACCAAAATCTTTGGCCAAATCTGTTAAAGGAATGTTCTGAATTGAATAATATGCCATAGGGAAAATTGTAAGCCACAAAGATACTAATCTAACAAACATGAAAAGAATATTTATCGCCTTATTCCTCTTTGTGCCCTTGTTTTCACAGGCCCAGATCAAGAGTGGTCCCATGTTAGGCTATTCTGAAATGAAGGAGGTTTTGGTTTGGGTCCAAACGGAGAAAGCCGCTGACGTGAGTATTCAATATTGGGAAAAAGGCAATAAAACTGTCCACAAAACAGAACCCATTCATACCGAGAAATCGACGGCCTACATCGCTCGCATCATCGCAGATGAGGTTTCTATGGGGAAGAAATATGAATATGAGGTGCTCGTGAATGGCAAAAAAATAGCTTTTGATTATGCCTTGGAATTCCAAACTCAGGAACTTTGGCAATATCGAAAAGATCCACCTGCCTTCTCCTTTATTTTCGGGACATGCAATTATGTAAATGAAGAGGCTACTGACCGTCCAGGTAGAGGATATGGCGGTGCTGATGAAGTTTATGCGGCCATGCATGCAAAGAAACCTGATTTTATGCTGTGGGGTGGCGATAATTTCTATTACCGTGAACCAGATTATACACGAACTGGCATGATTCATCGCAATGACCACGCGAGAGCAGTAAAATCGATGCAGCCGTTGTTAGCGAATGTACACCAGTACGCGATTTGGGATGACCATGATTATGGCCCTAATGATGCAGACCGCTCTTTTCCACTAAAATATACGTCGCTTGAGATGTTTAAACTCTATTGGGGTAATCCTAATTTTGTATTCCCAAATGAAGGTATCACAGGTAAATTCCAATGGGCGGACGTCGAATTTTTCCTAATGGATGACCGCTGGAATAAAGCTCCGAACGAGTTAAATGATCCAAACAAGGATTATTGGGGTGCAAAACAAATGACTTGGTTGTTAGATCAATTGTCTACTTCTAGAGCTAGTTTCAAAGTTGTCGTCAATGGTGGACAGGTGATTAGTCCTGCCAAAGTATTCGAAAACATGGCGAATTATGAGGCAGAGAGAACATATCTGTTAAAAGAACTAAAGAACCGTAAAATCCCGGGCGTGCTCTTTTTAACTGGTGATCGCCACATCTCTAACCTAAATAAATTAGAGCGAGAAGGCACTTATCCCTTATATGATTTGACCGTTTCGCCGATGACTGCTGGTAAAGCGGATGCTGTGAAGCAAGATTATAATGCGACACTAGTGGAAGGGACTTTGGTACAAGAAAGAGCCTACTCTAAAATAGAAGTTACCGGCCCGTTAAAAGATAGAACTTTGACCATTACGTTGTTTAATGTAAAAGGCGAAGTTTTATGGACCAAAGAAATTAAATCGAATCAATTAAAATAGCATGGAAGTAGTTTTAAATCGCCTAGATCAGGATTTTCATTTTGAGGCCAAAGGCTCCTCTCCCATCCCCGTGCACATCGATGCGGCGGAAGGTATAGGCGGTCATAATGCAGGCGCCAGACCTATGGAGCTCTTATTAATGGGTTTAGGTGGATGTACTGCCATCGATGTTATTTTGATTTTAAAGAAACAGCGCCAGATCATCGAGGACTTTCAAATTCGCGTGCAAGGTGATCGGGAAAAGATAGAGGGAACTGAAAAAACGCCGTTCCACAACATCAATATTCAATTTGAATTAAAGGGTGCAATCGATGGCAACAAAGCCTTGAAAGCCATCCAAATGTCCATGGACAAATATTGCTCCGCTACCGCTCAATTAGAGCCTAGCGCCACCATTACTCATACCTTAGTTTTGAACGGAGAAAAATTCGACGCCTAATATGCAAGCTTACTTAGATTTATTAACCCACATTAAGGAAAACGGAACGTTTAAATCTGACCGTACGGGAACGGGAACAACAAGTGTTTTTGGCTACCAAATGCGCTTCAACCTAGAGGAAGGCTTTCCATTAGTCACCACCAAAAAAACACACCTAAAATCCATCATTCACGAACTTTTATGGTTCTTAAATGGCGAAACAAACATTGGGTACTTAACAGAAAATGGGGTGCGCATCTGGGATGAATGGGCAGACTCAAATGGTGACCTAGGTCCCGTTTATGGAAAACAGTGGAGAAGCTGGGAAGGCGCAAATGGTGTCGTTATTGACCAAATCAAAGAAGCCGTTCACACCCTAAAAACAAACCCAGATTCTCGTCGCATCATTGTAAGTGCTTGGAACGTTGCAGATTTGCCTAAAATGGCCCTAATGCCCTGCCACGCTTTCTTTCAGTTTTACGTGGCTAACGGCAAACTCTCTTGTCAATTATATCAACGCTCAGCCGATGTATTTTTAGGCGTTCCTTTCAATATCGCTTCTTATGCTTTGTTAACCATGATGATGGCACAAGTATGCGATTTAGGACTTGGTGATTTTATTTGGACGGGAGGAGATACCCACTTATACAGCAATCACATGGAGCAAGTAGATCTGCAATTAACCAGAACTCCACGTGCTTTGCCTACGATGAAAATCAATCCTAATGTGAAAGATATCTTAGACTTTAAATACGAAGACTTCACGCTGGAGGGATATGATCCGTATCCGGGTATTAAGGCGCCGGTAGCGGTTTAAATTTTACACAAATTGTGCTTCGCTCAATTTGTGTAAAATTTAAATAGAGTAGAGATAATAGAGTAGAGAGTAGAGATAAAGAATAGAGCACAAAGTATAAAGTTCGAATCCCCTTCGGGGATGAATTCAGAAATGAATTATTTCATCCTACTAATTAAAAAAGCGGCAGATGCCGCTTTTTTAATACCACCTTTATTCTTTATTATTTATGCTTTCAAACAACACTCATTAAAAAAGGGAGCTATGCTCCCTTTTTTAATGAGTATCTCTACTCTCTACTCTATTATCTCTACTCTATAATCTCTACACTATAATCTCCTATCTATTGCCCCTCCGAACTCAGAATCCTACAATCCTTATACTCATCATCGATAAAGATAAAGACATCATCCTTTGCCTTCATGAACCATTTTTCGATGGCGTTGTTCTTTTTACGAGACAGGGTGATTTGGGCTAGTTTTTGGTAGTCATCCTTCAAATTCGCAAAGTGTGGAGGATGCTTCGCTTTAAAAAACAGAATACGAACTGCAGAACGTCCGTCATCCGTACGGAAAGGAATGGGTGCTGAAATAGTTCCCACCTTCATCGAATCCAAGGCAAAGAAAAGAGCTGGATCCATCGTGCCATCATAGGCTAAACGATTTCCTCCATTTGATGCGTCCATTAGAACTCCACCTGCATCTTGTGTAGCTTTGTCCTCAGAGAATTCTTTAGCGGCCTTTTCGAAGGTCGTTGAATCGCGTTGCACTAATACTCGAATGCTATCCAGGAATTTAGTAGGCTCTGTCAAATCTAATTTTTGGTAATCAGGGCGCAAAAGAATATGGCGCGCATGGTATTCTTGACCTCTGATTTCCAATAACTGAATTAAGTGGAATCCGAATTCAGATTCTACCACGTCAGATAGTTGATTCGGTTTCAAACGTAGGGCGGCAGCCTCGAAGGGTGCCACCATCGCACCACGCTTTGCAAATCCTAAGTCTCCACCGCGTTTTCCAGAGCCTAAATCTTCTGAGTGCACTTTGGCTAAATCTTCAAAACTTTCTCCTTTTTCTACCCTTCTACGGAAATCCAAAAGCTTCGCATACAACTCTTCCTTTTGATTCTTGTTCGGCTTAGCGAGGCGAATAATGTGACTAATTTCAACTTCAGCAGGCAAATAAGGTAAAGAATCGCGCGGAATCTCGTTGAAAAAGGCGGCTACTTCTTTGGGAGTAATTTTAACATCATCCGTAATTTTGTCTTGCATTTTACGGCCTGTTAATTGCTCTTTTAAAGAGGAGCGTAAATCCTCTTTTAAGGTAGCAATCGATTTCCCATATGCTTCTACAATGTTTTTGGCAGAACCGTATTGGCCCTCCATTTGCTCCATACGACTGGTTAATTCTGCATCGATACGTTTATCCTCCACGATTACGGAGTCAATCTCTGCCTTCGCTAACATCAATTTGTTAACAACTAATCCTTCTAAAATTTGGCAGCGATTAGGCGTATTGGCTTGACCGCTAGTTAAGTATTGTTGGTATTGACTTTCCACCTCTGACTTCAGAATGAAGTAATTATCGACCTTCACAATGATGCGATCTAGTACATTTTTATTCTCTACTTCTTGTGCATAAGTAGCTAAACTACACAACACAAAGCACACACCTAAAACCCAACGAGTCAATTTCATATAATTAATTTTTCAGTATTTTTTCTAATTCTGCTGTATTGATGACAACTGGATATTGTTGCTTTAATTTAGCAATCCATTCTTTTTCAAGACGTTCTTGTAAAGCTCTTATCACTAATCCCCTAGCCTCTTCAAATGATCTAATTCGCTCTGGTTCTACTTTCTTAATTTCCACCTGAGCAAACTTACCAGCGGCCTCATAGGATTTAACGCCTAAAGTCCAATCAACACTATCAATAACAGGAGATACTCCCTTTTTGAAATAACCTTCTTTAGCCTCTAAACTTCCTGGCTTCAAGGCATTAAAGCGCTTAACCACATCCTCCATACTTGATGAGAAGAAACGGAAAGAAACACGCGCATTCTTAGTCTTCACTGTCTTAGAAGCCGCTTTTAGATTCGCCTCATCCTTTTGAATGATACGCTGTGATGAAATACCTTTGGAATTCAAATAAGCCACCACCTTGTTTACCCTTGCTTCCGAAAGAGAATCTGCCTCTGAGGCATCTCGATGACCAGAAATCTCAACGACATAATCCACGTTCTTAGCCATCGTCAAGAACAATTCAGCCGCTAATTTCGTCGCTGGCTCCTCTAATTTCGATTCTTTTAAGGCAAAGCTGATATCCGAGAATTTCTTGTTCATCGGATAAGGACTTTGTTTCAATAAGTCCAAAGCCTCTTTTAGCGTTTTCTGTGAATCAGCCACCACTAATTTAGCTTCAACCCGTGCCGGCATCACGAATTGTGCTTTATTTTGTTGGTAAAATTTAGCTTGACTAAGTGAATCTAAAGACTTCTCAAAAATCTCGCGATCCGTCATTTTACTAAACAAACTCCCTTCTAAGAATTCAGCCATCTGCTCCTTGAAAGCAGGATATTTACTTTCTAAATTCGCCTCTTCGGCCTGTAAAGTCTCTTTCTCGATTAATTCCTCTAAATAGGATTGCTCAGAAACACTAGGCAGATAACCTAATGATTTAATTCGACGTTTTTGCTGTGCTTGCACATGTGCATAAAAATCGCCTACCGTATAGTTCTTATCTAAAACACTGAAAATTACTTCTTGTAAGAAAGGTTCTGAACCGGTGCGTTCCACCGACATTCTTTCAAAAGCGGCCTTTTTGACGGCTTCCTGTACTTTTACCTTATTCTCAATACGCACCCGCTTCAGGAAGGCTTGTCTGATTAATCCTTGGCGATCTGCATCTGTTAGTACTTTTTGTTTGATAAACTCAGACATATCTTCATAGGTCAATAGAGGCTTTTTATCGACTAGTTTAAACAATTGCCAGCCTAGGTTCGTCCGAATAGGTTTGGACAGATCCCCTATCTTCTCTAGGCCAAATAAAGCATCTTGCAATTCCTCACTTAAATCTGATGAAAAATACCAACGTCTAATTTCACCCCCACGTCCTTTAGAATAAGGATCTTCCGAATAATTCTTGCAGACTAACTCAAAACTTTCGCCAGCCTTTAAATAGGCTTCCACTTGTTCAATTTTCTTCTTAGCCTCTACTTGCAAACTAGCTGGAGCATCTACCGCAGCTGAAACAATAATATGAGCTAAACGAATTTTTCCTGAATTAGGACGTTGGTTGTTAATCTTGATGAGGTGGTAACCACTCGGAGTCCTAAATGGCTTAGAATACTCTCCTATACCTACCGAATACACCGCATTTTCAAAGTCATAGTCTGTTTGCAAAGAGGTAATAAAACCTAAAGCGCCGCCTTTAGGGGCAGACAACTCATCTTCAGAGAATTTAATAGCTAATGTGGCGAAGTCTTCACCAGCTTTCAACTTTTGATATAGATTATCAATTTTTTGGAAGGCGATAAGTGTATCCGCTGGCGTAGGATTATCGCCTAATTTTACCAAAATTTGGCTTACCTTCTTTTCTTCCTTCATCCGCTGATAAGCCTGTTTTACCAGCATATCAAGGGTAGGCAGATCAACTAAATACGGAGTGGCAAGTTCCTTTCTAAAACTCGCATATTCCTCTTTAAAATCAGGTTCCTCCGCTAATTTTTCCTGCTCCGCAGCGACAATTTTCAATTGATAATCGATGTAATCCGATAAAAAAGCGGCTTGATTTTCTTTGGTAATACTATCCGACTCTAACAGCGGCTTGTATACTTGTAAGAAACTCTCAGCTGATATCTTTTTAGGGCCTATCTGAATAGGAAAAGCGCTTTGTGCCAAACTGGCAAAAGGCAGACACAAGATAAAACCTATAACAAATTTAAAATCCTTCATTCTTATTCAATAAGCCAACAAAATTACGAATAATCCCTGACAAAACGTTTAATCTACTTTTATTTGAATCAAGTACACATATTCAAAGTCATCGATGCGAGACCGACCGCCCTGCCATTTTCCTGTACGAGTAGAGGAACGAGCTGATTCATAATCCCATTGCGTCTCTGACACACCTAACAAGTCCTTCAAATCCAGTTCACTAACCCAATCTAAACCCAGTGAACCGGCCTTCATTCCCCATAAAAACCAAGCCACGGGATTTTCTGCAGAAGTAATGGCTAAGGGTAAAGCAAAAACTCCACTAACCGCATTAAAGCGGTTCAACCATTTCTTCGTCGGCTGATAATCTTCCAGTTCGAAAAGGGAGAGTTGAAAACTGGCTTTTTGGCCTGGCTTTAAACGGACAGACACAGGGTTTATTGTATCGATTCGAATAACCTGACCCTTCTTCACCTTGCCTAAATAGGAGGAGAATACTTGAACTGGCGTAATTTTATCTCCCTCTACAATCCCGATCGCTCCGACTAATAAAACCTCATCCCCAAAAATTTCTTGGGTATTGAGTACCTGCAGGCTTTTTGGCATTACTTGTACTACTTTATCTACAGAAGCCTTAGGTGCTACACTAGCCGTAGGAACTGAATGTCGGACACAGGAAAATAAGCCTATAAAGACCAAACAGAGAATTAAACGCATGGAGCTGGTTCTTGCTGAGTCAAACAATGGAAACTTCCTTGTCCCCAAATAATCTCGCGTGCCGACAATCCAATCACTGGTCGATCGGTGAACAATTTGCGTAAAATAGCTAACGCAACCGAGTCTTGAGGGCAATCGAAAATAGGCACTAAAACCGCTGCATTACAGATATAAAAGTTCGCATAGGAACCTGGCGCCCTAAATCCATCGATCACGACAGCGTCTGGCATTGGAATCTCCACAATTTGCAAGGGGGATCCATCCAATAAAGTCATTTGCTTCAATTCAGCTAGGTTAGCGGCTAAAACGGCATGGTTTTCATCTTGCTCGTTTGGTTCCACCATCGCGATAACGGTATTCGCATTAACGAAACGCACCGTATCGTCAATGTGCCCATCCGTATCGTCCCCTACTATCCCATCAGATACCCAAAGCACCTGCGAAACGCCATAATAATGACATAAATAGGCTTCAATCTGGTCCTGCGTCAAGTGCGGGTTGCGATTCGGATTCAACAAACACGAACGACTAGTTAGTACCGTACCTGCGCCATTAAAATCTACAGATCCGCCTTCCATGATGATTCCTGGAGAAACTGCAGCGAGATTTAGGCGGGAGGCAATCGTTTGAGGCAAGGCATTATCATCCGAAAAAGGTGGATACTTCCCACCCCACGCATTGTATTCCCAATCAACTAAAAGGCGATCAGAGCATCCTTTTTTCACGAGAAAAGCAGGACCATGATCACGGCACCAAGCGTCATTCGTCGGTTGGATATTAAATTCAATTTTAGCTGAATCAATTCCATACACGGGTAATTGGCTCTCCACAAAAGCCTTCAATTCTACCGAGTTTACATTAATTCGCACCTGCTCACCTTGTGAAATAGCTTTGATCAGGGCAAAATATTCTGGATACATTTGACCTAGTTTTTCTTCTTGCCAAGAATGATCATTGTGCGGAAAAGTGATCCAAGTAGCGATATGAGGGTGCCATTCGGCAGGAAAAAAGTATCCTTGTTCTTTTGGAAACATCGTCTTAGGCTTTTAATCGTTCTGCAATTAGGCGCAGACCTTCTAATGTAATCAATTTATTCACCTCATCGAAATAAGAGGCTAATGGCGTTAAAATAGAGGATAATCCACCCGTAGCCACCACTTTCAAGTCCCCCTTTTTATCCTCTTTCACCCGGCTAATCATCTCTTTTACCATACCCACATATCCCCATAAAATACCTGCTTGAATGGCAGAAACCGTGTCAGTACCCAGGTTGAATTCGGGCATTTCTAGTGGCACTTCGGGCAATTGAGCTGTTTGAGAGAAAAGCGATTTAACCGCCGTCTTTAAACCAGGGGCGATGGAAACCCCTTCCATTTTACCTGATTTATTTACTAGTGTAAAGGTAAGGGCGGTACCAAAATCAACGATAAGTACGTTAGTCGCATAATTTTCATGTGCATAAACCGAATTAGCCACTAAATCGGAACCGATCTCGTCCGGACTGATCACTTGAATGGCGAGAGATTCATACAAGGCGGGGTTCATGACTTCCGGCATAAATCCTAGCCAGATGCTTAAACCCTTTAGAATTTGGGGTGATATAGAAGGAACTACGGAGGATAATAAGGCCAAAGAAGGTAAGTTGTCCCCTAGGTCTTTAGAGGCCCACTCTTTCTTAATCCAATTCACTACCCCATTTGCACTCCAAGGCTGGTGGGTGGGCGTTCGCAATACCGCTTTCCAGGTCTGATTCTCATAAAAACCAAACACGATATCCGTGTTCCCTATGTCTACCACTAATAACATCTATACCGTGTTTTAATTATATATCTTTTTCTAGACCTGCGGATAGGATTGGGAATCGTAGCCAGCTTTTGGGATCTAAACTATAATCATCTACATGGAAACCAGGCGCATAACGCTCTCTTTTCCATTGATTCCGAGCCCAAAGACGGAAGAATCGACGAACGAATTCCTCTAGCCTGTCTTTAGTGAAATGCGAACCATATTGCTCAATTACCTTCTCTAAGCATTCGTGTGGTGAACACAAATCATAAAAAGCTAAGCGCTCGATCGTATTTAAAATCGGATAAGGCATTAAATCCTCCTCATCCACCTGCTTCTCCGTTAATGGCCGTAATTCCGCACTTGGCTCCAAGCTATTGACTAAATGCAAGCCCTTAAAGCCCTGCTTTTCTAACCAAAGCAACCAAGTCCTGATGAAACTTTTATCAATCCCTGAAATAGGCGAAATCGATCCAGAGGTGTCTCCATCCATCGTTGCATAGCCTACACTGGCTTCAGAACGATTCGATGTGGCTAATAAAAGGGCATTTTTAATATTGGCCAGCATCCACGCACTTGGGGCACGGACGCGGGCTTGGACGTTTTGGAGCGTAATATCATCTTGTGCCCAAGTCAAAGGCCTTTTAATCGCTTTTTCGACTAAATCACGGTAACCTTTGACGATTCCATCGATCTCGATCACATAATGCGTCGAACCGATCCATTCCGCTAATTGCTGAGCAGAATCCCGCGTATTTTGGGAGGAATTAACTGTTCCCTGGTAAATAGTCGTCAATAAATCCGCCATGACCTGTTCCTGCTGAGTCAAGGGGATGTAATTTAATTTCTGCTTCAATCCGTCCCAGCCTAATTCCTGGGTTGCATATTGAATGCTCAGCGCACAAAGTGAGGCAATGGCAGACGAATCCGCCCCACCAGAAAGGGATAAAACCCAACCCTGCGAGCGTGATTTACGTAAATAATCAAAAAGTCCCAAGGCTACGGCGCGGGAGAATTCGTCTTCTTTTTTCGAAGTAGACGCTTCCCAGGCAGGAATTTCCGTATTTTTATGGGCTCCAAGTACAGGAATGGTAAAGTCAAAAAAGACCACATCCTCGCCTGAATCTTCGCGAACGTCTAACGATAATTGCTGAGAGACCAAGGTAAAATCTTGGTAAGAGAACCGTGGCGTTTGCGCTAAAATTTGACCATCTTGAGCAATGTAGGCATCTCCATCAAAAATAATTCGACCGGCTTCGTTTCCTAATAAGTTCGCGAAAACATAGGCTCCATCGATAATTTTAGCCCCTTCCAAGGCTAAGGATTTCCTGATTTCTGCTTTGCCAAAAGCAAAGTGTGACGCCGTCGGATTACAAATCACCGAAACGCCACGTCGCGCTAGATCATGGGCAGGTCTTCTATCCCCTTCCCAAGCATCTTGACATATTTCAATTCCTACCGTAATTCCGGCAAAATGTAGTCGGTAATCACCTAATGGAATTCCCTCATAAGTCGTTCTTTTCCCTTTAGGCCAGGCTTTAAACCAGCGTGGTTCGTAATGAACACCGTCATCGGCTAAAAACTGTTTGGGAATTAAGACTTGTATTTTTCCTTTCGAAAGGATAGCCGATACATTATAAAGCTCTCCCTCAAAAGGCAGGGCTAAACCTAAAACCGCAACCATTTCTGAAACAGCTGAAGCAATCAATTCAAGTGATTCCCAGGATTTAGCTGTCGTAAAAGGCGCCAAAAACTGATCTTCGCAGCCATAACCCGAAATACACAGCTCTGGTAAACAAACAAGAGCCGAGCCAGCTGAGGACGCCAGGGAGATCGCTTGTAAAATGCGCTGGCGATTTCCTTCCCAATCCAAAGGCAATTGATTCAGCGAGGCTGCCGATAAAACGATTTTCTGTTTCATCTTACTTTCTTTTTAGTTTGGTCAGCTCTGATATGCTTGTAACGAGGGGTCCACATCCAAGAAAAGGCCACATTAGGTCGATAATAACCGACTCCATGGCGATGCTCTACTTTAACGCGGCAGGTTTGATAAGGACAACGCGCTGACCAACAAGCGGATAGTAAACACAAAGTGCTTATAAGCCCGAAAGCGAGGAATAGGCGATTTTTTGTGTTTGTTGGGTTCATGCATTAGTTAAATTACAATTCTAGACTTAATTTTGTGATTCAATTGAAGTCCAAATGCAATCCGACCCCAAAGATATAAAAACCGACGTAAAAAGAGCCGAATTTACCTATCCAGTGATGGAATCTTTTTATACCATCCAAGGGGAAGGTAAATACCAAGGACACGCCGCCTATTTCATTCGCTTAGGCGGTTGTGATGTAGGTTGTCATTGGTGTGATGTAAAGGAGTCTTGGCCAGTGGATACGCATCCGGTTAAATCCGTGGCTACCTTACTCGAAGAGGCTTTAGCCCATCCAGGTCGATTAGTCGTAATTACGGGAGGCGAACCCTTGATGCATGATTTAGGGCCATTGACAGAAGCTTTGAAAGAAGCAGGATTTAGAACTCATATAGAAACGTCAGGTGTTACTACTGAAATTACAGGAACATGGGATTGGGTTTGCTTCTCTCCCAAGAAGTTCAAAGCACCTAATGAAGACATTTTAGCACTTACAAACGAGCTAAAAGTGGTGGTAAATCACCCATCTGATATTCCTTGGGCTCAAGAATGGGCGACCAAATTACCTGCTCAAGCCTCACTGTATTTACAACCCGAATGGTCGAAGCAAGATCAAATGAATCCGCTTATTGTGGATTTTGTGAAAGCGAATCCTGAATGGCAGATTTCGGTTCAAACTCATAAATTTCTGCAGATTCCATAGCATTCAAGGAATCAATACGAGACTTCTCGGATACCGTTTTAAGGTGAACCGTGGCAAATCCATAAGGTATTAATCCCAAATCTTTTGCCGCAGCTCTCGAGACATCGATAATTCGTTTGCGACTATGGGGTCCCCGATCGATAATCCGAACAAAGGTTGTTTTCTTGGTTTTGGGCATATACACCTCCACCCAAGTATTGAAAGGTAAATGACGATGCGCGGCTGTAAATTTGGCCGGATTATATCTTTCGCCGCTGCTAGTCCGATGCCCTTTCAAGCGATTCGAATAAAAAGAGGCCAGCCCTTTTTGGACCTGAGCGCTGACAGAAAAACAGAATAAAAGAAAAAATAGAATTCGCATAAGGGTACAAAGCTAGGCCCAATATCCCCATAAAACAAAAAAGCCCCCGAATTCGGAGGCCTTTCTGATCGTATTTAAACGCTTATCGCTTTGACATTTCCACAAATTCACGTGAAGGCGAACCTACGTAAATTTGACGAGGACGACCGATAGGCTCCTTATTTGTCATCATTTCTTTGTGCTGAGAAATCCAACCTGGAAGGCGACCAATCGCGAAAAGAATCGTGAACATATCTGTTGGAATACCTAGAGCGCGGTAAATGATACCTGAATAGAAATCTACGTTCGGGTATAACTTACGAGCCACGAAGTACTCATCACTTAAAGCCGCAGCTTCTAATTCTTGCGCAATTGTTAAAACTGGATCAACTACACCTAAGGCAGTTAACACATCGTCCGCCGCTTTCTTGATGATACGTGCACGAGGATCAAAATTCTTGTACACCCGGTGACCAAACCCCATCAAGCGGAAGCCTGAGTTCTTATCTTTCGCCATCGCCACAAACTTAGCTGTATCTCCACCTGCTTGCTTGATTTCCTCTAACATTTCGATAACCGCCTGATTCGCACCACCATGTAATGGACCGAATAAAGCTTGGATACCACCTGAAATACTCGAGAAGATGCTCGCGTGAGAAGAACCGATCAAACGAACCGTCGACGTAGAGCAGTTTTGCTCGTGATCAGCGTGAAGGATCAATAATTTGTTTAATGCTTTAGAAACGATTGGGTCTACCTTGTAATCCTCGCCTGGTTTAGCGAACATCATTTTTAAGAAGTTAGAGCAATAGTCCAAAGACGGATCCGGAGCCACAATAGCTTCTCCGATCGATTTTTTATAGTTCCAAGCCGCGAAAATAGGCAATGCAGCGATTAAGCGCAGAATATTTTCGTTCGACTCTTTTGTATCGTATTGACCTTCCATCAATCCTACTAGAGCAGATAATTCGCTCATCGGGTGAGTGGAAGTAGGGATCACCTGAGCAATCTTCAATAAGGCCTCATTAGAAACAGTGTATTTTTTCACCGCTGCTTCGAAGGCATCTAATTGCGCTTGAGTAGGCAATTCGCCGTTTAATAAAAGATAAGCCACTTCTAAGAAACTAGCCTTGTCAGCTAGATCTTCGATGCTATAACCACAATGTCTCAGAATTCCTTCCTCGCCATCTAAAAAAGTAATCGCACTTTTAGTTGCACCCGTGTTCTTGTAACCTGGATCGTAGGTTACGTATCCAGATAGATCGCGAAGTTTCGCGATGTCGATTGCCTTTTCATTTTCGGTTCCTACGAAAGTAGGTAATTCGAACGTTTGGCCATCGAGGTTAATCACAGCATTTTGAGACATAGTTGTAAGCTTATAAAATTCAAGGCACTAAGATAATACGTAATTCTGAAAGGTGTATTACCTTTATAAATCCAAGAGAAATAAATTTAATAAAGACAATTTTTTCTTATAATATTTCAATATAATTCGCATTTTATGCCCCAGCTATCGGAATTGATCACAAAATACGACTTTACGTCGAAGGAACGCTTTCTTGCTTATGTCCAAATTGATACGCAATCCGACCCGCATTCAACCTCCAGTCCCACGACAGAAAAACAAAAAAATCTTGGAAAGGTTTTAGTTTCGGAGCTTCAGACTCTCGGAATTGAAAATGCGCATTTAGATAAACATGGATACGTTTATGCCCAATTAGATTCCAATGTCGCGCATGAAGTTCCAGGCCTCTGTTTCTGTGCCCATATGGATACCTCCCCGGATTGTTCGGGATCCGATGTAAAACCAATTGTTCATCCCTTTTACCACGGACAAGATTTAGTGTTACCTGATGACCCATCGGTCGTTATTCGTTTAACCGACCATCCCGATTTAGGAGAGCAAATCGGAAATGATATCATTACGGCGAGCGGAACCACATTATTAGGAGCAGACAACAAGGCAGGTGTGGCAGAAATAATGGATGCAGTTCATTTTTGGATAACACACCCGGAGGTTCCTCACGGTCCTATCACGATCCTTTTCACCCCAGATGAGGAAGTGGGTCGCGGCACGGATCACGTAGATATGCAAAAGATTAAGGCCAAATATGGTTACACCTTAGACGGTGAAAAACGCGGACACCTAGAGAACGAAACCTTCTCTGCCGATGGCTTCGTCGTAAAAATCCAAGGCGTTTCTCAGCATCCGGGTTTTGCCAAAGACCGTATGGAAAGTGCCCTGAAAATAGCCGCAGAAATCGTCAATACCCTTCCCAAAGACCGCCTCAGCCCCGAAACCACTGAAGGAAAGGAAGGTTTCATCCACCCTACTGACATCTACGGCAGCGTCGAAGAAGCGACCATCGAGTTCATTATCCGTGATTTTGAGACCGAAAAACTTCGCGAGTATGGATTCATCATCCAACAAATCTCCGAAATGGTCTTGCGCAAATACCCGAATTCCTCGGCCATCTATACCCAAACGGAACAATACCGCAACATGAATGAGGTATTAGTCAACCACCCAGAATGCATTGACTTAGCTATGGAGGCGATGCGTTTAGCCGGACTTAAAGCCGAAACAACTAGCATCCGCGGAGGAACCGATGGTTCCCGCTTAACTTTTATGGGATTACCATGCCCAAACATCTTCGCTGGCGAGCATGCCTTCCATAGCAAACAAGAATGGGTTTCGGTGCAGGATATGGAGAAGGCAACGGAGACGGTGATTTATCTCGTGGATTTGTTTCAAAACCGCGCAGCGGTTTAGAAAAATCAAATATCAAAGTTCAAAGCAAAAAGTTCAAAGTTTGAATCGCCTGCGGCGATACGTTTTTCATACAAGCAAAAAAGGGATCGAAATCGATCCCCTTTTTTACGCCATCTTTATACTTTATGCTTTATGCTCTATTCTTTATCTCTACTCTATACTCTATAATCTCTACTCTAAAAATATTGCGCAGCACATTTTCGAACTATTTTTTTAGAAAGAAATTTTTGTTTCATATCAAAAAATCATTGCGCAGCACGATTTTAGAAATGAAATAAAAATTTATTCCCACTCAATCGTCGCTGGTGGTTTACTCGAAATATCATACACCACTCGATTCACTCCTTTGACCTTATTAATAATCTCGTTCGAAATACGACCTAAGAATTCGTAAGGCAAGTGACACCAGTCAGCCGTCATACCGTCCACACTTGAAACGGCACGTAAGGCAACTACTTGCTCATATGTACGCTCATCGCCCATCACACCTACCGATTGGATAGGTAGAAGGATCGCTCCTGCTTGCCAAACTTGGTCGTATAATCCGTCCTCCTTCAATCCATTGATGAAGATCGCATCTACTTTTTGTAAGATATCGACTTTCTCAGGCGTGATATCGCCCAAAATACGGATACCTAAACCTGGACCCGGGAAAGGATGACGGCCTAAAATGTCTTTTGGCACACCTAATGTCTTACCTACTAAACGAACTTCGTCTTTGAATAAAGCCTCCAGAGGCTCCACGACTTTCAACTTCATGAAATCCGGTAAACCACCCACGTTGTGGTGAGATTTAATGGTTGCACTCGGTCCTTTTAAAGAAACCGACTCAATTTTGTCTGGGTAAATCGTACCTTGACCTAACCAAGAAACACCTTCAATTAAGTGAGCCTCCTCATCAAATACCTCGATAAAGGTCTTACCAATCGCCTTGCGCTTATCCTCAGGGTCAGTTAAACCTTTCAGGGCATCATAGAAACGTTGTTTCGAGTTAACTCCTTTCACGTTTAGGCCTAAAGTATTGTAAGATTCTAATACTTGTTCAAACTCATCTTTACGCAATAAACCGTTGTCTACGAAGATGCAATACAGGTTTTTGCCAATCGCGCGGTGTAATAAAACCGCGGCTACAGAACTGTCTACCCCGCCAGAAAGACCTAGAACGACTTTGTCATTCCCTAATTTGGCCTGCAACTCAGAAACCGTTCTGTCGACGAAGGAATCCGATGTCCACGTTTGCGCGCAGCCACAGATATCTACGATAAAGTTCTTGATTAACTGACCTCCTTCCGTCGAGTGCGTTACCTCTGGGTGGAATTGAATACCGAAAATCGGCTTCGATGTATGCGCAAATGCGGCTACACGAACAGTCTCGGTCGAACCGATTAATTCATATTCCGATGGCAATTCCATGATGGTATCACCATGAGACATCCAAACTTGACCAGTCGCTGACAATCCCTTTAAAAGTGGACTTTCTTTTAAGCTAGTCATGTGAGCACGACCGTATTCGCGGTGTCCAGACGCCTGAACAGAGCCTCCGCCCTGATGCGCTAATAATTGAGCACCGTAGCAAATACCTAGGATGGGTAAAGAGCCAAACAAACTTAAATCCACTCTTGGCGAATCTTCGTCACGTACCGAACAAGGACTTCCCGAAAGGATAATCCCTTTCACCGATTCGTCGATTTCTGGAATGTGATTAAAAGGATGTATTTCGCAATAGACTTGCGCTTCTCTGATGCGACGTGCAATTAATTGAGTCACTTGAGAACCGAAATCAAGAATAAGGATCTTTTCCGCCATGTTTTTTTTGCTTAAAAATAAACGGCAAATGTCGGAATTTTTTAGCTAAATCTAACGATAGAGGAGGTAATTTTGGCGCATTTTTCGGTATTGCACTAAACCTGGCTCCCAAGAATCTCGGATTTCCTTTTCTGATTTACCTGCAATAATGGCTAAACGCAAAGAATCCGTTCCGGCTAATTTATCAAAGAAGGAAGGCGAAGTAAAGAACTTCTCCCCTAATCCAGACTTCTCATAAAAATACAGGAGGTATTTCAGGCTAAAGCCCAAATTACGTGAGGGAAGCTTCGATAGGTTGTACCCATAACAGGTTTGGCCTTTCAATGGTGGATCCATCGCTCCTGGCTTAGGAACCGGTGTGAACGTGTAATCCCCTAATCCAGCGATATTGGTACCTGCCACCTGAAATTGCAAATCAGTCCCACGACCAATACTCACATTCGTTCCTTCGAATAAGCAAAGCGAAGGATAAAGAGCGATGGATTGATCATTAGGCAAATTGGGTGAAGGTGCGATGGCTACATGAACCAAGGAAGCGTGAGTATAATTCGCAACAGGGATGACGTTTAGCGAGGCTTTGGCCCCATTCGCTAACCAACCCTCTCCGTTAATCATCCGAGCTAATTCCCCGAGCGTACAACCATGCACGACCGGAATCGGATTCAAGCCCACGAAAGAAGCTTGCGCCTTTTCTAAAACTGGCCCATCCACATAATGTCCATTCGGGTTAGGCCGATCTAGGACGGTTAAAGGGACTTTATTCTCAGCACAGGCCTCTAACACATAATGCAAAGTCGAAGAATAGGTATAAAAACGAGCTCCTACGTCTTGTATATCAAAAAGCACCACATCGATACCTTGCAAATCCTCCGGCGTAGGCTTCTTGTGTTTGCCATATAAAGAAACAAGCGCAAGACCCGTCTTTTTATCGACCTCATTATCAATGTGGGCACCGGCATCTGCCGTACCTCTGAAACCATGCTCCGGCGCAAAAATCTTCTTGACCGAAACACCTAAAGACAATAAAGTATCTGCTAAATGCGTCTTCCCCACGACGGAGGTGTGATTCACGACTAAAGCGATGTTTTTTCCCTTCAGCGAAGGCAAATAGGCTGGAAACTGAGCCGCACCTGGAATAAGCGTTTTTTGACTAAATACAGTAAAGGCCAAAAGGCAGAACAATACACTGATACTATTTGATTTACGCCCCATTCGTGTTTTCTTTGCGGTTCAGAATTGAAAATCAAATCTAATGAATTTCCCTCTTTTTGTCGCTAGGCGTATTCGGAAAACTCAGGACACCTCCTTCTCGAAGACGGTGACTTACGTGGGTATCGGTACGGTGGCGGTAGGGACAGCGATTATCTTGGTAGCATTTGCGATTCTTTTTGGGTTTAAAACCACCATTCAAGATAAATTAACCAGCTTTTCAGGGGATGCGCGTATTTCCCAAATCTCAGGGAATCGCTCATTAGCGGAAAGCCCATTGACTCGCAATCGGGAATGGGAAACCGAGACAGCAAAACAGCCAGATATTGACCACATTCAAGCCCATGTGCAAAGACCGGGGATTATTGTAGGAAAAGAGGGTTTAGCGGGTATTGTGGTAAAAGGAATTGGGAAAGACCTTCCTGCGAAACAGCTAGAGAAAAACATGATTCAAGGATCTGGCATTCTACAAAGTCCTCAGGAAATCATCTTGAGTAAGGTATTAGCCAAACAATTGAAGGTGAAATTAAACGGCTCCTTGATTTTATACTTCCTAAGCGCTCCAGAGAGACCGCGCAAAGTGAAAATCGCCGGAATTTACGAAACGGGACTAGAAGAATTAGATAAAATATTCGTCCTAGCTGATCGTGACTGGGTCCAAAAAATGAACGGCTGGACAGCCGATTCGTTAGGTACCTATGAGGTATTCTTCAAAAATAAGGAACAGTTAGAATTAAAAACAGACGCCTTAGGCAAAAACATGCCGCCTGAATGGCGCATACAGCCTGTGACCGAAATCTACCCGGCCCTTTTCGATTGGATGACCATGCTCGATCGAAATATTGTCATCTTCATTAGCCTCCTCTTCGTAGTGGCCTGCTTTAATTTAATCGCAACACTTTGGGTTTTAATCATGGAACGTGTTCCCATGGTGGGTTTATTAAAGTCGATGGGCGCCTCCGCGTCCCAGATTAGACGTATTTTCTGGTGGAATGGCTTATTCATTTTAGTCAGAGGCTTATTGATTGGGAATGGCATCGCCTTCTTGTTCTGTTACCTGCAATCGACCTATCACCTGATTCCACTCGATCCGGAAAGTTATTACATGAGTAGCGTTCCTATTGAATGGGATGCTGCGACCTGGGGCATCGTGAATGCACTAAGCATACTATTAGTCAGTTTTATGATGAGTATCCCTACCCTATTGATCACTAAAATCCAGCCTTCCGAGGCGCTGAACTTTAAGAATTAATGCTCAAAAAACTCCTGCTACTTTTTTGCTTTGTTTATAGTGTAAACGCACAAGATAGCCTCCGCTATTCCATAGACTTGAATCGACTTCAACATGATCGATTAACAGTAGAAGTTCAATTGCCAGCAGGCGCGAAGGAATACTGCTTTCCTAAAATCGTACCGGGCACCTATGCTATTTATGATTTTGGCAGGTACATCAGTAACCTACAAGCTTTCGACACGAACGGTAAAGCCGTTAAAGTAAAACAAAAAGACATTAATTCATTTCTCATCGAGCATGCTTCTCGTCTGAGCTACGAGGTGGATGACACCTGGGATAGCCCTGAGATCGATGGCAAATACATTTTCGAGCCAGCGGGTACAAATTTTCAAGAGGATACACTTTTTGCACTGAACACCCACGCTCTTTTAGGCTATGTAAAAGGAGCTGAGAAAATGCCTGTTTCCTTGCAACTAAAGACCCCGGAAGGAATGCTTGCCTCTTCGGCTATTGAAGCAAAAAAAGGAATTTATGTGGCTGATTCCTACCAAAGCCTCACGGATGCGCCCATTCTAGTCGCTCACCCAGATACGGCTACCTTGAAAGTAGGCGATGCAGCTATTCTAATTTCTGTCTTTTCTCCTAACCAGGTAATTAAGGCTGCACAAATTGCGGAGAAAATCCTTCCGTTGTTGAAGTCGCAACAAGCCTATTTAGGGGGAACCCTTCCAGTGAAAAACTATGCCTTTCTAGTGGTGATGTCGACTCACTTGAAGAATGGATCCTATGGGGCCTTGGAACATGCTAAATCCTCTTTTTACTACCTGCCTGAATACAACATCTCTACGATGGCGAGTACCATTCGCGATGTGAGTGCACACGAATTTTTTCACATCTTGACACCACTCAACTTTCACTCCGAGGAGATTGGAAATTTTGATTTCCAAAAGCCAAAAATGTCCCGCCACCTTTGGTTGTATGAAGGACTAACGGAATATGCGGCCCACCATACGCAGTTGCAAAGCGGATTAATCACGCTCGATCAATTTATGGAGGAAATGACAGAGAAAGCAAATAGAGCAATTGATGACTATAACAATAAATTAGGCTTCACTAAACTGAGTTTAGGTGCCTTAGATGTGTACAAGGAAGAATATGGGAATGTCTACCAAAAAGGGGCACTCATTGGCTTCTGCCTTGATTTACTTTTGCGCAAGGAAACGAATGGAGCCTACGGGACCCAACAAATGATGCGGGATCTAGCCGTACAATATGGCCCGACAAAATCCTTCCCGGATGAAGCCTTATTTGAAATCATTGAAAAGACCACAAAGGTTCCGGCGGTAAAAGAATTCTTTGCCCGGTACGTGAACAAAGGGTGGAAATTACCTTTGGAAGATTTGGTGACGTCAATTGGCTTGGAATTTGGCCCTATCATTCAGGGAAATTTCAACATCTCTTATGGTTACCAGAAGAAAATTGAATTTAGAGCCTTGGTAAACCCAAGCCCATCTCAATTAAAGATGAGACAGGCTTGGTTGCATTTTTAGACGCTTTGCGCTTCTACAACCGCAATCGCCACCATATTCACAATTTCGCGAACAGATGCACCTAATTGCAAAACGTGCACCGGCTTGCGTAAGCCTAATAAGATAGGCCCGATGTACTCGATATCGGCCGCTTCTTTCAATAAATTATAGGCAATGTTCGCTGAAGAAAGATTAGGGAAGATTAGCGTATTCGCGGTGTCATTTCCTAAAGTCGCAAACGGATAATTCTGCTGTCTTAATTCCTTATCAAAAGCTAAGTGTGCCTGCATCTCTCCTTCAATCACCCAAGTCGGATGTTTGTCTTGTAAGATATGCGTAGCTGCCCGCATCTTCAAGGCATCCTCTCCATCCGCTGAACCGAAGTTCGAGTAAGAGAGCATCGCGATTTTCGGCTTTAAATTAAAGCGTTCTACCGCTTCGGATGTCAATTCCGTAATCTCCACGATATCTGCCACCGATGGGGAGAAATTAATCGTGGTATCCGAAAAGAAGAGTGGCCCCTGCTTACTCAATAACAAGTACATACCGGCTACCTTCGTTACACCAGGCTTTTTACCGATAATCTGCAGAGCTGGACGAATCGCATCTGGATAGTTCTTCGTTAAACCGGAGATAACACCATCTGCCCGATTTGTCTCTAACATCATCGCGGCAAAGTAATTACTCTTGCGCACCTGCTTTTCTGCCTCCCATTTCGTGAAGCCTCGACGCTTACGTTTCTCGTAGAATAACTCGGCGAATTCAGCTAATAAGCCTGCGTTGTCTGGATGTTTAAAATCGAAGATTTCGATATCCCCTAGATCAATGTGATGCTCTTCGCAGATCGCATCGATATTTGCCTTGCGTCCTAATAGAATCGGTTTCGCGATTCCCTCGTCCAAAACTTCACGTACGGCTTTTAATACTTTCAAATTTTCAGCCTCTGCGAATACGATGCGTTTTGGCTTTGATTTAGCGCGCTTCAGGATGAACTTCATTACCTGGTTGTCTAATCCTAAGCGTTTCGCTAATTGAGTCTCGTAGGCATCCCAGTTTTTAATCGGTTTCGTCGCCACGCCGGATTCCATCGCTGCTTTAGCAACGGCCATAGAAATCGTCGTGATTAAACGGGGGTCTACGGGTTTAGGGATGATGTATTCTGGTCCGAAACTTAACGACTTCTCGTTATAGGCTAGATTGACAATATCGGGTACCGGTTTTTTGGCTAAGCAGGCCAAAGCCTTTGCCGCCGCTAACTTCATCTCATCATTGATCTCCGAGGCACGAACGTCTAATGCCCCACGGAAAATGAAAGGGAATCCTAATACGTTGTTGACTTGGTTAGGGAAATCCGAACGTCCCGTCGCCATAATCAAATCCTCTCTCACCGCTTTGGCCTCTTCATACCCAATTTCAGGAGTTGGATTCGCCATCGCAAACACGATCGGATTAGCAGCCATCGTCGCCACCATCTCTGGTTTCAATATTCCTCCTACGGATAAGCCTAAGAAAACATCCGCTCCCTTCATCGCCTCAGCTAATGAAGTATTTCTACCTGCCTTACCCGCTAATGGCGCTAAATAACGATTCAGATCCGGACGATCTTCAGACACCAATCCATCCTTATCAAAAATATAGAAGTTCTCAATGCGCGCACCGAGCTTTAAATACAGTTTTACACAGGAAATAGCTGCTGCTCCTGCGCCAGAAATAACGAATCTTGCTTCTTCAATCTTCTTGTCTACAATCTCAAGGGCATTCAACAGGGCCGCAGACGAGATAATTGCCGTCCCATGCTGATCATCGTGCATGATAGGAATCTTCAAACGGGCTTTTAATTTCTCCTCTATCTCAAAGCACTCAGGGGATTTGATATCTTCCAGATTTATTCCGCCAAAAGTCGGTTCCAAACGAGCGACTGTATCCACAAAATCATCCGGGTCTGTCACCGCTAATTCGATATCAAAGACATCAATATCCGAGAATACTTTAAATAATACACCCTTTCCTTCCATTACGGGCTTTGATGCTTCAGGGCCTATGTTTCCTAATCCTAAAACGGCTGTGCCGTTTGAGATGACGCCTACTAGATTTCCTTTGGCCGTATAATCATAGACCTTCTCCACATTCTCCGCAATCTCTAAGCAAGGCTCAGCCACACCTGGCGAATACGCCAAGGACAAATCGCGCTGAGTAGCGGTCGATTTTGTGGGTTTTACTTCAATTTTTCCAGGTTTCCCTCCTGCATGATACTCGAGCGCATCTTCTCTTAAAATGGATGAAATTGACATATATGATTAATTTGTTGATTGTTCTCTTTTAAATTCCCCCTCGTGTTTCGCTAACCAAACAGTAGCCACCCCATTCCCAATAAAATTCGTAATCGCTCTTGCCTCGGACATAAAGCGATCCACACCTAATAACAGGGCTAAACCTTCCACTGGAATCACTTGCAAAGCACTTAAAGTAGAGGCCAAAACCACGAAGCCACTTCCTGTCACACCAGCGGCCCCCTTCGAGGTCACCATCAGGATACCCACAATGGTCAGCATCTGTTCCCATGACAAATGTACGCCATAAACTTGGGCTAAAAACAAAGTAGCCATCGATAAATAAATACTTGTACCATCGAGGTTAAACGAATATCCCGCTGGCACAACCAGGCCAACCACGGACTTCGAACAGCCCATTTTCTCCAGTTTATGCATCAAAGAAGGTAAGGCTGCCTCCGAAGACGAAGTACCTAACACCACCAATAATTCGTGTTTGATATATCCTAAAAATGCCCAAATCCGCTCTCCGCAGCTTCGCATAATAAAACCCAATACCACAAAAACGAAAATCGCCATTGTTACATAAACCGTCAACATCAGTTTTGCTAAAGGAACTAAGGAATGAATCCCAAACTTCCCAATGGTAAAGGCCATTCCTCCCAGCGCACCTAATGGAGCTAAATACATCACCAACTTCAAACCTTTAAACACCCAATGTGAGGCTTGTTGCATGCCGGCAATCATTTTCGCCTTTCCTTTGACATAATTCAAAAAGATCCCAAAGAAGATGGAGAAGCCTAAAACTTGAACCGTAAAGTTTTCCTTCAAAAATCCGACCCAAGAGAATCCTGCTGCTTTCTGAGTGTATTTAGAAATATCTCCTCCTGCAATATCATCTCTGATGACTCCGATTCCTGGCTCAATGAGAGTAGAGACACCTAATCCAATTAACAGGGCAATCGTAGTCACCACTTCGAAATACAGTAAGGCTTTTCCGCCCACACGGCCCACCTTTTTCAGGTTCCCCATGTTTACGATTCCTAAGCTGATTGTTAAAAAGATAATAGGATTAATAAAAATCTTCACTAAACTGATAAAGACTCCACTGAATACTTCACTTAAGGAAGGCCCAAAGCTCAATTCAGCCCCTAACAAATTGTAGCTAAACTTCGATTCAATCACCTTGTATAAGGCTAAATCTGGAGCAAAATGTCCTACGAAGACACCTAAAAGAATAGACAATAAAACCCAAAAAGTCAGGTTCTGGAAAATATTTAGCTGCTTCATTCGTTTAGGTATTTTGTCAAACAAATGTAAGAATTAATAAGAAAAACATCGCTTGTGATTCTGCCTATATTTCCCGAATTTTGTAGGCTCATTACCATTCGATAAAAATACAGATGTCAGAAAAAATCAAATGCCTAATTATCGGGTCTGGCCCAGCCGGCTATACCGCTGCTATTTACGCTTCACGCGCAGGTTTACATCCCGTGATGTACCAAGGTGGTCAACCAGGTGGTCAATTAACAACAACAACAGAGGTGGACAATTTCCCAGGTTATCCGAATGGAATTGATGGCCCAGCGATGATGGTGGACTTAGAAAATCAGGCGAAGCGTTTTGGGACAGATGTACGTTATGGTATGGCGACGAAAGTGGATTTCTCGGTTTCTCCTAAGAAGGTGTGGATCGATGATACCACAGAAATCGAAGCGGATGCGGTGATTATCGCCACGGGTGCTAGCGCGAAATGGTTAGGATTAGAGGGTGAAACGAAATTCAATGGCTTAGGCGTTTCTGCTTGCGCTGTTTGCGATGGTTTCTTCTACCGCAATCAAACCGTCGCTGTCGTAGGTGCTGGTGATACGGCCGCAGAAGAAGCGAGTTATTTAGCGAATTTATGTACCAAAGTACACTTAATCGTTCGTCGTGGCGAAATGCGTGCCTCTCTTATCATGCAAGAGCGCGTGAAGAATAATCCGAAGATCGAGATTCACTGGAACTCAGAAACAGAAGAAATTTTAGGGGATGCGAACGGGGTTACCGGTATCCGCATCGTAAATAATGTGACCAAAGAGAAAGAAGAAATTGCCTTAACTGGTTTCTTTGTAGCCATTGGTCACCAACCGAATACATCGATCTTTAAAGGGACTTTAGAGATGGATGCACAAGAGTATTTGATTACCGAGAAAGGAAGTTCTCGTACGAGTATCGAAGGCGTTTTCGCTTGCGGTGACGTTCAGGACACTATTTATCGCCAAGCAGTTACCGCAGCCGGTAGCGGATGTATGGCGGCATTGGACGCGGAACGTTGGTTAGCCGCGAACAATTTACACTAAACAAGTCTTATGAGGTTAATTACCTATATTTTTGGATGTTTTCTGCTGTTATCAGGCCTTAGTCTGAAAGCGCAAGAGCGGAATTTATTCAAGAAAAAAACAGAGATCGAAGTCAAATCCAATTCACAACTTTTCCAAGAAAAGAACAAGAAGAAGGAGGAACTCGATGAACTCCCACCCTTGCAGTTCAGAAACGAGACAGAATCCGTAGGAGTTACCGCTGGATCTGAGATGCAAGAGCGCAAATTCGAGCCCATCAAGGTGCTGAATGCGAGTATCAGTAATTTTGACACCACCTCCATCGATGAAGGCGAGAATTTAATCGTTGAGATTGAAGAGGAAGCCGCACCAGAAGGAACTGAGGATTTCGTATCCGTAGCCTCCTATTTTGCGATTTGGGATACGAAAATTATTGATCCATACGATATTGATGCCAAAGAATTTGACGAACCAGTCGATATCGAATTATACAATACGGCTGCGGGTCGTAATTGGGCAGCTCCGCTTGAAATCGTCAAGCAAACGAGTCCATTCGGACCTCGTTGGGGCCGATTACATGCCGGTGTGGATTTGGATTTAGAAACTGGTTATCCCGTTTTCTCGGTCTTTGATGGCATTGTCCGAGTGAGTCACTATGATCGTTCAGGCTATGGAAACTATGTTTTAGTCCGTCATTATAATGGATTTGAGACGCTATATGGTCACTTAGCCTCTCCTGGCTTAGAACCGGGTACGATTGTAAAAGCAGGAGATCAAATCGGTGTCGGTGGAAACACGGGCCGAAGCACTGGTTCTCACTTGCACTTTGAGACGCGTTATGAGGGAAATCCCATGAACCCGAAGAATGTGTATAATTTCAACCCATTCGGACCGGTTTCAGATCACATCATTATCACGGCGAGATCATTTGATATCCGTTCCCTTTCTTTAAAGAACGAATACGGTTCTGTAGGGGACAAAGTTCGTTCGAGAACAAAGGCTTGGACTAAGGTTCGCCAAGGTGACACCTTAGGTGCTATCGCTCGTAGAACGGGAGTTTCGATTGCTAAATTGAAAAAATTAAATGGAATGAAGAGCTCTTCGGTCATCCGAGCTGGGCGCCGAATTCGCATCCATTAATCGCTATGAAATTAGATATTCTCGTGATGGCCGCACATCCAGATGACGCTGAATTAAGCTGCGCTGGAACTATTTTGAAGCACATTGCCGCTGGCAAGAAAGTGGGAATCGTAGATTTCACCCGCGGAGAATTAGGCACACGTGGCACACCAGAAATTCGCTTACAAGAATCTGCTGACGCTACTAAAATACTCGGTTTACATGCACGTGAAAACTTGGGCATCCGCGATGGCTTTTTCAGAAACGATGAGGAAACTCAATTGAAATTAATCGAAGTCATTCGCAAATACCAACCAGATATCGTTCTAGCTAATGCCCTAGAAGATCGCCATCCAGATCATGGAAAAGGTGCTCAATTAGCCATAGATGCTTGTTTCTTATCTGGATTACGCCAAATCAATACCGGTGATCTTCCTGCCTGGAGACCCGCACAGGTCTATCATTACATTCAAGATCGCTATATAGAGCCTGATTTTGTGGTGGACATTTCTGCCCAATGGAATCAGAAGGAAGCTGCTATCCGCGCTTTTAAAAGCCAATTCTTTGATCCATCCTCTTCTGAACCGGCGTCTTATATTTCCAGCCCAGATTTCTTGAACTTTATCCAAGCACGTGCGATGGAGATGGGCCACAAGATTGGGGTGAAATATGGAGAAGGGTTTCAGAAGCAAGGACCGTTGGAGGTGAAGCTATTGTAAATTTCAAAGACCAAAGTTCAAAGTTCAGAGGTAGTCAATAAGTCGCCATAAACGGCTTAGTCGTCACTTCGTGACTTAGTCGATTTGAAAATTAAACTTTGGTCTTTGAACTTTGCTCTTTGAACTTTGCTCTTTGAACTTTGCTCTTTGCTCTTTGAAAAGCGGAGCTTTTATGGCGCTACTCGATAACACTCCCAATCCCCTTTCTCTCGCGCATCGTACACCACGCGGTCATGTAAACGAGAAGGTCTACCCTGCCAAAATTCAAAATAATCCGGAACTAATCGATATCCACCCCAATGATCTGGCTTAGGTATCGTTTGTCCTTCGTATTGAGCTGCTAATTCAGCGTAGCGTTTTTCTAAGACTTCGCGGGAATCAACTTTGGCACTTTGTTCAGAAACCCAGGCTCCTAATTGCGATTCGCGTGGGCGAGAATGAAAATAGGCAGTGGATAATTCAACGGAGAGCTTTTCGACGTGGCCTTCGATACGGATTTGGCGTTCTAATTCGCCCCAAAAAAAGGTGATGGAGGCTTGAGAAGAAAAGGCTAAATCTTGTCCTTTACGAGATTCGTAATTAGTGAAGAAACTAAAACCATGGTCGACTGTTTTTAATAGAACGATGCGGCCAGATGGTCGGCCTGTAGAGCTTAATGTGCTTAAGAACATGGCATTAGGCTCAGGCACTTCAGCTGATTGGGCTTCTTTAAACCAAGTAGAAAATTGGGCAAAAGGATCCGGATGTACGTGGGCTTCGTGCAATTCTCCTTTTTGGTAGTTTAAGCGTAGGTCAGCTAAGTTCATAATTTCGAGGATAAATTTATTATCTTTACAAAGGCACTCTCTATCCCCAAATATAGCTGAATTACATGAAAAAATTATTCCTTTTTGACGCGATGGCCTTGATTTATCGCGCGCATTTTGCTTTTGCTAAAACACCTCGAATTTCATCGAAGGGAATTAATACTTCCGCCGTTTTTGGCTTTGCAAATACGATCCTTGAGGTCATTAATAAGGAGAAACCAGATTATTTAGGGGTAGCTTTTGACACGCCAAAACCGACTTTCAGACACGTAGAATATACGCCTTACAAGGCTCAGCGTCAGGAACAACCGGAGGATATTACGATTGCGATTCCCTATGTGAAGCGTTTGGTTGAGGCGATGGATATTCCGCTGTTGATTTTGGATGGATATGAGGCGGATGACGTAATCGGAACCATTGCAAAGAAGGCAGTTCGGGCGAATCCGGATATCGAGGTCTTCATGATGACTCCGGATAAGGATTACGGGCAATTAGTGGAGGAGCGCATTAAGATGTACATACCGGCCTTTATGGGTAAGGGAGTAGAGGTTTTAGGGCCAAAAGAAGTGTGCCAGCGCTGGAACATCGCGAATGTAGATCAAGTTATCGACATGTTAGGCTTGATGGGTGATGCAGTGGATAATATTCCGGGCATTCCAGGTGTGGGTGAAAAGACCGCCCAAAAGCTCATCGATCAGTTTGGCTCTTTGGAAAACCTATTAGACAATACCGACCAGTTAAAAGGCAAATTGCAGGAAAACCTAGTCAATTTCCGCGAGCAGGGCATTTTATCGAAGCATTTGGCCCGTATTATGCTCGAAGTACCTATCGAATATGAAGAGGAAAAATTAAAAGCAACTCCGCCTAATCGTGCCTTATTAGAGCCTCTATTAGAAGAATTAGAATTCAGAACGCTGCGCAAGCGTATTTTAGGCGAAGACGAACCGGTAGTAGCGAAAGTGAAGGCGTCTCCTAAAGTGGATGCGAATCAGATGGATATGTTCGGCTCACCGGCTCCTGCAGCCGCTTCCGCCCCAGAAATGGAGGAAGAAGAAGTCAGTACAACGAGCTATTCCAACTTAAGTAATACCGCGCACCAATACCATTTAGTTCAGGGTGAGAACGCGATCAAGTCCTTGATTAGTTTCTTGGATCGCCAAGATGCCTTCTGTTTTGACACGGAAACGACGAGTTTAGTGGCGATCGAGGCGCAATTAGTGGGTATGTCCTTCTCTTATCGTAAGGGTGAGGCCTTTTATGTGCCTTTCCCAGAGGATCAGGCGGCATGTCAGGCGCAGGCAGATTTGTTTAAGGGGATTTTTGCCAAAGAATCCACCACCAAAATCGCCCAAAACATCAAATACGACATGAGCGTCTTGCGCAATTATGGCATCGAAATCAAAGGCGCAACCTACGACACGATGCTAGCTCACTATTTAATTGAGCCAGAAAAACGCCACGGGATGGATGCTTTAGCCCTCGCCTACTTAAGTTACGAACCGATGTCGATCGAAAACTTGATCGGCAAAAAAGGTGCGAAACAAGGCAACATGCGAGAAGTAGAACTGAACTTGATCAAGGAATATGCCGCAGAAGATGCCGACATCACCTTGCAATTAAAGCCTTTCTTAGACAAACAATTAACGACAAATCCAAAGGCGGTTCAGCTATTGAACGAGGTAGAAATGCCTCTAGCACGTGTCTTATCTGCCATCGAATGCGAAGGGGTGAACTTAGATGTTCCCTTCTTACAAGAAATGTCAAAGACGTTAGAAGCGGATTCCAAAGCCGTTCAAGAAAAGATTTTCGCCACGGCTGGACAAGAATTCAACATTGCCTCTCCTAAACAATTAGGCGAGATTCTATTTGAAAAACTGAAACTAGATCCGAAGGCGAAAAAGACCAAAACCGGCCAATACATGACGGGCGAAGAAGTGCTTTCCAAACTTGAAGCCGAGCACGAAATCGCTTCTCTGATTTTAGACTTCCGCGAATTACAGAAATTAAAATCGACCTACGTAGATGCCCTTCCGGCACTTATTTCCCCTACCACAGGCCGCATTCATACTTCTTTCATGCAAGCCGTTACCGCTACTGGTCGACTTTCATCGAAAGATCCTAACTTGCAAAACATCCCCATCCGTACGGTTCGGGGTCGAGAGATCCGCAAGGCTTTCATACCGCGTGATGAAAACCACTTGATTTTATCTGCGGATTATTCCCAAATCGAACTCCGCATCATGGCTGCTTTCTCGAAAGACGAATCCATGCTAGATGCCTTCAATAACGGTTTGGACGTACACAAAGCGACTGCCGCGAAAGTATTCCATGTGCCTCTAGAGGAAGTCACTTCAGACATGCGTCGCAAGGCAAAGACCGTAAACTTTGGGATTATTTATGGCGTTTCTGCTTTCGGACTTGCTGCTCAATTAGGCATTTCCCGCACAGAAGCAAAGGAAATCATCGATCAATACTTCGTTGAGTTCCCTAAAGTGAAGACCTTTATGGACCAAAGCATCACCGACGCCCGTGACAACGGTTACGTCGAAACGGTTTTAGGTCGCCGCCGCTATTTACGTGATATCTTATCCGCGAATATGAACGAACGTGGTTTTGCAGAACGTAACGCCATCAACGCTCCTATCCAAGGTTCTGCGGCTGATATGATCAAAGTCGCAATGATTCAAATCCAGGATTTCTTAGAGAAAGAAAACCTAAAATCGAAGATGATCCTAACCGTTCATGATGAACTCGTATTCGACGCACACAAAGACGAAGTTGACTTCCTAAAAGTCCAAATCAACAAAATTATGTGCGAAGCCATGGATTTAGGCGTGGCGATGGAAACAGGAATTGGCGTGGGTGAGAATTGGCTGGAAGCGCATTAAAAGTTGCGAAGCAACTTTTTCAAAGAGCAAAGCTCAAAGACCAAAGTTCAGATACAGACAACGAGTCACAGTAGCGATAACTTCTTTGCTCTTTGGTCTTTGCTCTTTGAACTTTGCTCTTTGAACTTTGAACTTTGGTCTTTGCTATTTGTCTAAAAACCTCTCCGTAATCCCCTGATACGAATCAATTCGTCTATCTCTAAAGAAAGGCCAGGTTCTGCGGTAGTATTCACTCGAATCGACGTTTACATCCACTAAAGCAATTTCTTCTTGATCGTGAGAAGCCTGGAAGATGACGCGACCGAAGGCGTTTGAGACAAAACTTCCTCCCCAAAACTGTTGGCCATTTTCTGTTCCAACACGGTTTACCGAAACGACTGGAACGCCGTTAGCAACTGAATGAGAACGCTGGATGGTTTGCCAAGCTTGGTATTGTTCGCGGTTTATTTCACCGTCTTTTTCTTCTAAATCCCAGCCGATGGCTGTTGGATAAACTAACACTTCTGCTCCTTGGAGAGCCGTTAAGCGAGCCGCTTCTGGATACCATTGATCCCAGCAGATGAGCACACCGATTTTGGCAAACTTCGTATTAAAAACTTGATATCCTAAATCTCCCGGAGTGAAATAATATTTCTCGTAATAGCCAGGATCGTCTGGAATGTGCATTTTACGGTATTTACCCAGGTATTTCCCGTCTGCATCGATGACCGCGGTGGTGTTGTGGTAAAGACCTGCAGCGCGCTTTTCGAAAAGAGAGGCGACGATTACAACGTTTAATTCCGCTGCCAAAGCCCCTAATTCGTCCGTCGATGGACCCGGGATTGCCTCTGCCAAAGCGAAGAAATCCTGCTTTTCTTCGTAACAGAAATAGACTGATTTGAACAATTCCTGCAGGCAAATCACTTGAGCACCTTTACTCGCAGCGTCGCGAATAGAGGAAAGCGTTTTTTGCCAGTTTTCTGAAACATTTGAGCTACAGGATAGCTGAATTAAGGCGAAGGAAACGTTTTTCATCAATATCTTGGTTTTTACCTTGTAAATCTGGCCAAAATTAAGAAAAAACACGTTGCTAGCCTCATTCTTTCATTCTTTTCGGTAAATTGCAATCTAATGTATTTGATTTATTAAGATTTAATGGAAAATAAAAAACAAGATACCGCCTCAGCATTAAAGGATATTATTTCACACGCGAAAGAATATGGTTTCGTATTTCCGTCTTCGGAAATTTACGATGGTTTGCAAGCGGTATATGATTACGGTCAAAACGGTGTCGAATTAAAGAATAACTTAAAAACAGTTTGGTACAAGGCGATGACGATGTTGAATGACAACGTGGTGGGTCTTGATGCGGCTATTTTTATGCACCCATTGACTTGGAAGGCTTCTGGTCACGTGGATTCATTTAATGACCCGATGATTGATAATAAGGATTCTAAAAAACGTTACCGTGCGGATACTTTATTAGAAGAAAGAGCAGCGGCATTAGAGGAGGAAGGAAAAGAGGCAGAAGCGAAGGCTTTATTACAAAAGATGGCGAAATGCTTAGATTCAGGGGATTTAGAGGGAGTTCGCCAGATCATTATCGATGAAAATATCAAGTGTCCTGTTTCGAACACAGCTAACTGGACTGAGGTACGTCAATTCAATTTGATGTTCTCAACGCAGGTAGGTGCGGTTTCTGAGGATGCGAGTTTAATTTATTTACGTCCGGAGACTGCTCAAGGAATTTTTGTAAATTTCTTGAATGTCCAAAAGACAGGCCGGATGAAGGTTCCTTTTGGCATTGCCCAAATCGGAAAAGCCTTCCGTAACGAGATCGTAGCTCGTAATTTCATCTTCCGTATGCGTGAATTCGAACAAATGGAGATGCAATTCTTCGTTCGCCCTGGCACGGAAATGGAATGGTATTCGAAGTGGAAAGAAACACGTATGAAGTTCCACTTAGCTTTAGGTATACCGGCTACCTCTTTGAAATTCCACGATCACGATAAATTAGCCCACTACGCGAATGCGGCGGTGGATATTGAATACAAGTTTCCTTTTGGCTTTAAAGAAATGGAAGGAATCCACTCGAGAACGGATTTCGACTTGAAAGCACACCAAGATTTATCGAGAAAGAAACAACAGTATTTTGACCCAGAGATTAACGAAAATTACATACCTTATGTAGTTGAAACGTCCGTAGGGGCTGATCGTTTATTCTTAGCGATACTTTGCAATGCCTACACAGAAGAGACCGTGGGCGAAGGAGATCAAGAAAAACAACGTGTTTTCTTAAACTTCCACCCGGCATTAGCTCCTGTGAAAGTGGCCGTTCTTCCATTAGTGAAGAAGGATGGTCTTGCAGAGAAAGCACAAGAGATCACAAACAGCATTAAATTTGCCTTTAATACAACATACGACGATGGTGGCGCCATAGGCAAACGTTATACACGTCAAGATTTAATTGGAACACCGTATTGTGTGGTGGTGGATTACCAAACCATGGAAGACAACACCGTGACCGTTCGCGATCGCAACACGATGACCCAAGAGCGCATTTCTATAGCAGACCTAAAAGAGAAAATTGGTTATGCTGTATCGATGGAGCGTATTTTTGAAAAACTTTTAAGTTAAAACGCAAACAACGACGATTATGATCACCGAAGAGACGAATCCAGCAGAAGAATTGGAAACCACTCCTACTCCAGAAGAAACACCGACAGAAGCTATTGTCGAAACAGCAGCTCCCGCTGAGGTGGCAGCTCCGGCGGAAGTAGTTTTTCCTGTAGTGGAAGAAAAGGCCGTGGAATTTCCGGTTTTAGACCTTTCAAAAGCAACCAAAGAGAGCATTTTGGCTTTTTATGAGCAATTGAAAGCCATTCTTCAAGCGAGCGCCTCATCGGCGAATTTCAAAAAAGTCGATGAATTAACCAAGGAAGTGAGAACTGCTTGGGAAGCGATCAAGCAAGGTGAACGCGCTGAGGCTTTAGCTGCTTTTAAGGCAACTAACGAAGATTCAGAAGAAGGATTCTCGTTCAAAGGGGATGAAATCTCGCAACAAATCGATACCATCGCTGCCTTTATCCGTACGGAAAGAGGCGCATTCTTCTCTAATTTGGAGAAATTAAGAGAGAAGGCACTCGAAGGAAAAACGCGTTTAATTAATGAATTAAGAACTTTAGTGGACTCGGATGACAATTCAGATCCAGCGCACGTGAATGCAAGCTTTAAAGCCTTCAAGAAAATTCAAGAAGAGTGGAAAGGTTTAGGCAGTGTGCAGGGGCCTATGAATCAGACGCTTTGGCAGAGTTATCATGCCTTAGTGGATCGTTTCTACAGTAACAGAAGCATATTCTTCGAACTATTAGAGTTAGATCGTAAGAAGAATTTACAGGCCAAAGAAGGTATTGCCACTAAACTAGAAGCTTTAGCAGCAGAAATTTCTAAAGGCGGAGCTTTACAGAAATTATTAAAAGAGGCGGAAGAGCTTTTTGAAGAATACAAGCATATTGGACCAGCAAACAGAGATGACAATGAGTCACTTTGGACGCGTGTGAAGAAATCACTAGATGTTCTTTTCGAACAAAAAAGAGCTATCAACGATGCGCAAAAGCAAGTTTTCGAAGAGAATCTGAAAGTAAAACGTGAGATAGGTGATTTAATGAAGCATTATGCAAGCTTCACAGCTGCTAACATCAGCGAATGGAACCAAGCATCTAAAGCGGTGTTAGCACTCCAAGAACAATGGAATAATCTAAAAGGAGGTTTACCTCGTGATGGAGGAAAAGAAGTGAGTCACAACTTTTGGTCTGACTTAAAAACCTTCTTCAAACACAAGAGTGAATTCTTCTCGAAAATCGATGCAGAACGCAAAGCTAACTTAGCCGCAAAGCAATTATTAATCGATCAGGTAAATGGCATTGTAGAAACAGGCACCATCACTCCTGAAGTGACCCAAATGGTCATCGAAACACAGAAAAAGTGGAAAGAGATCGGTCATGTACCGGAGAAACAAAAAGATTCTATCTATGCGAAATTCAAGGCTGCTTGTGACGCATACTTCAATTTAACCCGTGAGAAGGGTAAGAATGCGAAGGATGTGGAATTCGAAGCTAATTTAGAAGCTAAACAAGCTATATTGAAAGATATGGAAGCGATGTTAAAGGATCCTAGCCTATTAGCTACCTTAGGCGAAAAGAAAGCGGCTTGGGATGCCATCGGTTTCGTACCTCGCAAAGACGTGAAAGTAATACAAGAAAGTTTCCGCACCACATGGAATGCGCTAATCGATTTAGCACGCACGCAACCAAAAGAACAATTGGCTGCCTGGGGTTTTGAATTAAAATCATTGGCCTCGGAAGCAAATAATGGAGGAGAAGAGAAAAAATCTGCTTCACCAGATGCTCGTAAGAAAATTCAAGCCTTAGAAAATGATATCGCCGTGTTAACCAATAACTTAGAATTCTTTGCGAAGTCTAAAAACTCGGATAAACTACGTGCTGAGGTCGAAAAGAAAATCGCTGAAGCGGAAAAAGAACTCGAAAAATTGAAAAAAGATTAATTTTTTTTCGCACAATATTTTGCGTTTTAATCCATTTGGCTTACTTTTGTGAACTCAAATGCGCCTCCTTAGCTCAGCTGGTAGAGCAACTGATTTGTAATCAGTAGGTCATTGGTTCGATCCCGATAGGAGGCTCAGAAAGCTCGACAGCAATGTCGGGCTTTTTTGTTGCCCAAAAACTGATAATCTCACATCAAAACTGATAATTTCTCCCTAATCTAACAATTACATAAAAAAGTGCACTATATTGCACAAAATAAGCCCAAATGAGCCAATTTTAATATAAATTACATCAAAAAGAGCACTATAATGCACCATCTAGATATCATAGAAACGCTCAAAAAGCGTCGAATACTGCTCCAAACGAACCAAGAAACACTTTCGTTGCTATCTGGTGTAAGCCTTAGAACGGTCAAACAATTTGAAAGTGGAAAAGGAAATCCTACCTTGGAGACCTTGCAAAAACTAGCCGATGTCTTGGGATTGGAATTGAAATTAGAAATCAAAAATTTAACGAAAGAAGATGAGAGCGGCAACGATTCACTATAAGTCTGAACCGGCTGGAATTCTCCGCCAATTAGATAATGGGAGTTTTCATTTTCGGTATTTGGATGCATGGCTAGAGGACAAGAAGAAGCCGGCTATCAGCTTGACCATGCCTAAGGTTAAAAAGGAATTTAAGTCCCCTCACCTATTCCCACTGTTCTTCCATCTTTTACCAGAGGGGGCGAATAAACAGGCGGTTTGTAAATTCAAGAAGATCGATCCCTCCGATCATTTTGGCATACTACTTAATACGGCTCGATTCGATACGATCGGGGCAATTACGATTGAACAAATCAACGCTTAAATGGACCAGCTACGTGTTTGCCCCAGTACGTTAATGGAAGGTCATCAGACTTATAGCCGTTCTGCGCAATTAAGGCTGTTTAACCAGCATAAAGTGCATCACGTGCTTCCCTACAATTCCCCTGCCAGCTCTGAGGATGTTGCGGGTATTTTCTTTGAAAATAGGACCATTATGTCCATTTCAGGGGTGCAAGAAAAGTTTTCCCTGGTCCTTGAGAAGAACAAATTGCGCTTAGCGACACCAGGAGAAAGTGGACATTATTTACTAAAGCCCATTCCTGTTCTAGGAAAGAATCGGCATTTGATGCCAGCGAATGAGCATTTGACGATGCAAATCGCGAAACAAGTATTTCAGATTGAGACGGCTGAGAATGGGTTGATTTTCTTCCAAAACGGAGAAATGGCCTATTTAACCAAACGCTTTGATCGAGATGAGAGTGGTTTGAAACGGGCGAAGGAGGACTTTGCGGTTTTGGCAGAACGAACCCCGCAAACTCATGGTGCAAACTACAAATACGAAGGCAATTACCTGGAATTGTTCCAAATTATGCAGGAATATGTCCCTGCTTATGCCGTAGAAGCCCCTAAGCTATTCAAAATTATCCTGTTCAACTACCTGTTTTCGAATGGAGATGCACATTTAAAAAACTTCTCCCTACTGGAAACAAGCGATGGTGACTTCGTTTTAAGTCCCGCTTACGACTTACTTAATTCTCAATTGCATATTGCCGACAGCGACTTTGCTCTCCTGGGTGGACTATATCCAAAAGCACAATACCAAGGGAAATTAATTACCCAATTCCAACATTTAGGCAAGATGGCTGACATTCCTACGGTGCTGGTGGAACGAATTTTGGAGCAAATGCTAGCCAATTCAGAAGAAGTGGAAAAATTAATCAGACGCTCTTTCTTAGAAGAAAGTGCGCAAAAAAACTACCTACAAAGTTACCAAGGAAGACTGAAGCGATTCAAATACCTCTAGTTTTACCACATCTGCTCCACTTGCCTAGCAATCTCCGGCAAATCCTGCTGTTTCATACAAGCAAAATGCCCTTTAGGACAGGTCTTTGTACCAAAATTCGAGCAAGGTTGGCAAGCTAAATCAGGAACGATGGATTGGAATACCTGGGCTTTCGAATCAACGGGCATAAAAGGTTCCACCTGTAAAGCGGGTGAAGTAGCACCCCAGATGGCAATGACATTCTTTTCAAAGGCACAAGCGATATACAACATACCGGTGTCATGTGAAATCACTAAACGCGCTTTAGAAACAATCAAGGCAGATTCATGCAGGGAATAAGCGCCGCAGGTATTCACGATACGCTCCGGATGAAGTGCCGCCAGCGAATCTCCATCCGCCACCTCTTCCTTCCCACCCACTAAGACGATGGGATGTGGAATTTGGGAACATAAAACCTTCAAAGATTCCAGAGGCAATTTCTTCGTTGCGTAAGAGGCACCTATCACTAAAGCGACGTAGCCTTCCGGGAAAAAGACCGGCTGAATGACCTCAGAAGGCACAAAATAATCCAAACCTTTCCCATCGTAGCTAACACCCAGAGGAGCTAATGTATCGACAGAACGCATCGAAATGTGGCGATCTGCCATTCGATTCACCTTGAATTTGGTCAGCAAAAACTTCTCTACACTTAACTTATTATAGGATAAATAGGGCACACCTAAGGCTAAGCGAATCCGCAAAGTGCGCAGATTCTTATGCAAATCGATGATATAATCGAATTTACAGGCTTTTAATTCTTGAATCGTAGCGGAGAGATCTTTGTCAAAATAATGAAATTGATCCACATAAGGATTCGCTTCCGATAAGGCCTTCATCGACTTCTTAGTCAAAAAATGGATCTCTACACCAGGAATCTGCTGCTTCGCACAACGCAAAGCAGGAGAAGCTAAAACGATGTCGCCGATGGCCGAGAAACGAATAAAAAGTAGCCGCATAGGATAATTCTGAATTTAAAGTTAATTCATCCCGGGAGAATTTCTATTGTAAATGTTTTATTTTAAATTTCGCTATGCAACGTAGAAACTTCATTAAAGGAGGCCTGTTAGCCTCTACCCTTTCGCTGAAATCATCCTCAGCTGCCTTAGCGCCTATCGAGTTCACTCCCATAAGTGCGGAAGAACGAAAGTCGCGTGTCGCTAAAGCACAAAAATTGATGGCAGAGAAGAACATTCAGGCCATCATCCTAGACGCGGGAATCAATATGAATTATTACACCGGCATCAGCTGGCATCCGTCTGAAAGATCGATGTTAGCCGTTATTCCAGCGAAAGGTGAAATCAATTTTATTTGCCCGGCTTTCGAAGAGGATCGCTTTCTGGAAATGGCTCCGGCAGGAACGAAGGTATCTATTTGGGAAGAGGATGAAAACCCCTTTGCGTTGACAACCTGTGTCTTAAAAGGTATAGGAATAGAGAAGGGCCAAATTGGTATCGACGAATTCTGTCGTTTCTTCATCTTCGATGGTTTGCGCAAAACCTCGAATTTCCAATTTGTCAACGCAGACGCCATCACGATTCCTTGCCGTATCATTAAATCAGCCGCAGAAATTGCCTTGATGCAAAAAGCGAATGACGCAACGGTTAAGGCGATTCAGGCTGGAATAGCGGCACTTTCACTTGGTTGCACCCCACGTCAAATCTCTCAAAAAATTGCCCAAGCGCATACAGAGCAAGGGGCGGTGCATGGATTTGCATCGGTGACTTTTGGGGTGGCGACTTCATTCCCACACGGAAGTTCACGCAAACAAATTCTTAAAAATGGTGATGTGGTGATGTTAGATTGTGGTTGCAGTGTGGGAGGATATGAGTCTGATATTACGAGAACGATTGTTTTTGGGGAGCCTAGCGAGAAGCAAAAACAAATCTGGGACTTAGAAAAGAAGGCTCAGCAAGCTGGTTTTGAAGCCGCAAAACTAGGGGCACCAGCAGAAAATGTCGACCATGCCGCACGTAAAGTAGTAGTGGATGCGGGTTTTGGACCTGATTATAAAATGCCCGGTTTACCGCACCGTACCGGTCACGGCATCGGAATGAGTGGACATGAGTGGGGCAATATGGTGCGCGGAAATAAGGCACCTCTTGAAATAGGGATGTGTTTCAGCATTGAACCTACGATTGCGATTCCTGGTGAGTTCGGTGTACGTTTAGAAGATTGTGCGTATATGACGGCAGAAGGCCCTAAATGGTTCTCGAAACCTAGCCCATCCATCTCAGAGCCGTTTTAATTCCAGGGTCTGATTCACGCAAGATGGAATATCGCGGTCGTAATGACTCACGTAAAGTAGCGTCATTTCCGAATTCGCGGCTAAATAATCGAGTACCGTTTTAAGTCGCTCCGTCTGAATGCGATCCAATCCTTGACAGGGCTCATCGAGAATCAATAATTCAGGATTCTTCACCAAAGCGCGTGTTATCAACACCATCCGCTGCTCCCCTCCCGAAATTTGCATAAAGGACCTCTCGGCTAAATGGGCAATCCCCATTACCTGCATCCAATGAGTTACCTGTGCTTTTTGCTCCTCAGAAAGACGCTTAAACAAGCCTTGAGTATCGAATAAGCCCGATGCTACCACCGAAAAACACGTTCCGCCTTCCTTAAAATACAAATGTAATTCCGGGCTCACATAGCCTATTTTTCTTTTGATGTCCCAAATACTTTCCCCCGATCCTCGTTTTCGATCAAATAAGGTGATATTCTGAGAATAGGCCTGCGGATTATCGGCTGTAATCAAACTAATCAAAGTCGATTTTCCTGCCCCATTCGGACCCTTTATCGCCCAACGTTCTCCCCTTTTAACTTCCCAGGAAAAATCTTGCAAGATCGTTTTGGCACCATAATTAATCTGCACCTTTTCCATTTTAACAGCCACATCGAACGAATCCAAGGTGCGCAATAAAGGTTCAGGTTTGTTCTCCTCAGCGTGAGAAGTAGGCAATTCAATGATTTGGTTGATATAATCCGGAACATCCCCTGGCGAAGAAATGAGCATAAAATAGATTCCTTTTGCTTGTAAAGACAGCAAGCCTTTGGTCAGGATTTCGCGTCCTTTTACGTCTAAACCCACATAGGGATTATCTAAAATCAACCAATCCGGCAGATAGGCTAATGATTTAACAATCTGCAAACGCTTATTCTCCCCATTCGAAAGCTGAATCATCGGTCTTTTTAATAGGCCATCTAATTCGAAAAGAGAAACCCACTCTCCGATCTCCAAGTCCTTCAATTCCTCCTCGACCGTATAGGCATCCTCGCAATCCGACGAATTAAAGCGCTGCTGCAAGTAAAACTCGGAAAGATTACTTCGGTTCTTAAATTGATGCTGTTGGTCTACGAGCATCACATAAGCCCTTTTATTTGGATTTCTGGATTCAAACCAAACTTCGCCTGTTCTAAATAATCGCCCAGCTAAAGCTTTGGCTAAAGAGGTCTTCCCGGAACCCATGGGCCCCACAATGGCTGTTAATTGTCCCGGCAAAATCTGAAATGAAATATTAGAAACAACGGATTGAGCCCCTAAGGACACAGAAACGGCAGCAATTTTGGCAACAGGTTTTTCCAAGAATATTTTCTTATTTTTATCAAAATTAAACCTATTACATGAAAAATAACGCATTCCTAACGGGACTATTGTTCCTGCTTAGTTTCTCCATTTTTGCCCAATCGCTACCACATAGCACTCCGGAAGCCGAAGGGGTTTCATCTGAGGCCATCATAAAGTTCATCGAAGGCTATTCCGCTGATAAGCATCAACTGCATTCCTATATGTTAATTCGCCACGGAAAGGTCATTTCTGAGGCCTGGTGGAAGCCTTATGCCGCTGATAAGAAACACAGTATGTATAGTGTTTCCAAAAGCTGGACCTCCACCGCCATCGGTTTTGCCGTAGCGGAGAAGCGCCTCAGTGTGCAGGATAAAGTAATTGCCTTTTTCCCTGAGCATGCTGACTTGCAGGACAAACCTTTTTTGAAAGATTTGAAAGTTCAGGATTTATTAACCATGTCCGTAGGTCACGAAAAAGAACCGTTACGCAGCGTCATCGTCTTTTCTCCTGATTGGGTTCGGGGATTTTTGAATTACCCCATTGCCTACAAACCAGGCACTAAATTTTTATATAATACATTAGCTACCTATATGCTGTCTGCCATCGTCCAAAAAGTGACCGGCATGACGACTTTGGACTACTTAAAACCACGCTTATTAGATCCTTTGCACATCAACGGAATCGACTGGGAATCTGACCAAAAAGGTATCAACGTGGGTGGCTGGGGCATCCGTGTGAAAACGGAGGACATGGCTAAACTGGGTTTATTGTATCTAAACAAGGGTAAATTCGAAGGAAAGCAAATCTTACCAGCAGCCTGGGTAGAGGAAGCAACTAGTAAACACATCGATCAAGAACCCGATGCAAGTGCGGATAAAAAGGCCAATGGACAATATGCTGATTGGTTGCAAGGATATGGGTACCAGTTTTGGCGATCAAGAAATGGGGCATTTAGAGGGGATGGAGCATATGGTCAATACATTTTGATGATGCCTGAGCAAGATGCGGTATTGATTATCACCTCGGAGTCTCAGGATTTACCAGATGATTTGAACCAGGTTTGGAAGAACTTATTACCGGCATTTAAAACGAAAGCCCTGCCAGCTAATCCAAACGGTTTAAAAGCACTAGCTACCTTTAATGCGAGCAGACAAATTAACGCTCCCGTTTCAAGTCTTAAAGCGGCCTTACCTACAAAAAGCTATCATTTAGGCACTAATCCATTGGATTTCAGACAACTATCAGTTGATGTAAAAGGCACGATGACCATCACGACTAAAGATTCTACAAAACACGAATTTCAACTGGCGCAAGGAGCATGGGCAACTGGTAAATCAAATTTAATTGGTCCCTATATGCTTAGAGCGGCTAGAGTTGATTTAGCAAAGAAAGCACCCTTTGATTATGCAGGTTCTTATCGCTGGATCGATGCCGAGACGCTAGAAATCACCTTATTGTATTTTGAAAGTCCTCATCATTGGACCTTTACTTTAAAAGGAAATCAAGTGAGCGTGGTCAATTCTTTTGAACCCCAAAATGAAATAAAGATTCCTGAAAGAAAATAAAGGAGGATTTCGTCGCAAAAATGTGGCGACAGGATATGTATTTCAGAATATAATCGTAAAATGAGTTTCGAAACCTATTAATCTATGAAAAATAACAACCAAACCTCACGTCGCCAGTTTTTAGCGGCGGGCTCCTTAGCCTCTTTAGGCCTTTTGTGGGCATCGAATTCGTCCTTCAGTTTTGCCAAACCAAGCTCTATTTTTGGTGGCGTTCAAGTAGGAACCATTACCTATTCTTTCCGCGGCATGCCGGGAGATATCAAGCAAATCATCCAATACTGTGTAGATTCAGGTGTTTCTGCCATTGAATTAATGGGAGACGCTGTAGAGGATTACGCGGGTCGTCCCGTTAATCCGGTACCGATGCGTTGGACTCCAGGTCAACCTCGCCCTACCCTTACTGATGAGCAAAAGGCAGCCATGGCAAAATACCAAAAGGATGTATCTGCTTGGAGAGAAACCGTTTCGATGGACAAATTCAAAGAAGTGCGTAAAATGTTAGATGAGGCGGGTATCTCTGTTTATGCCTACAAACCGAATGCGTTTGGCGAAAAAAACTCGGATGCAGAAGTAGAATCAGCTTTACGTGCGGCTAAAGTATTAGGAGCCAAGTCGGTGACTTTGGAATTACCTACGTCTTCAGCACAAACACAGCGCTTAGGTGCTTTAGGAGAGAAACACAAGATCTATTTTGGTTACCACACACATACCCAGGTGAAGGATACGGTGTATGATGAGGCTTTGGCCCAAAACCCCTACAATTCCATCAACCTAGACTGTGGACATTATATCGCGGTGGGAGCTCCTCACACAAGTGCCAGCTTATTAGCCTTCATCGAGGCAAAACACGATCGCATTTCGAGCATGCACATCAAAGACCGTACATCGAAAGAACACGGTGCTGGCAACCTTGTTTGGGGTTCAGGCGACACTCCCTTAAAAGAAGTGTTAACCTTGTTAAAGAAGAATAAATACAAATTCCCAGCTACCATTGAATTGGAATACGAAGTTCCTGCTGGCTCTACTCCGGTAGAGGAAGTGAAGAAATGTGTGGCTTTTGCCAAGAATATATTAGCCTAAAAAACATTTAGCCTAAAAAATGAGGGCCGCTCACGAAAATGAGCGGCCCTTTATTTTATTATTGCTTGTACGCATCTATCGTCTCAATACTTCCATCCGGACGGTATTTCAACTCCGTCACTTTGATGTTTCTTAGGTGCGTCTTACCTGAGATCTCCACATCATGGTAATACAGATACCACTTTCCATTTTGCTCAATAATCGAATGGTGGTTCGTCCATCCTTTGACTGGCTTAAGAATCACTCCTTGGTACGTAAAAGGGCCATATGGGCTCGATCCTGTGGCATAAGCAATGTTGTGCGTATCCCCTGTCGAATAAGAGAAATAGTATTTCCCTTGGTATTGATGCACAAAAGCAGCTTCGAAGAAACGGCGATCGTGATCTTCTGATAATAAAATCTTTCCATTCGCATCTACAATCTGCACATTGCGTGGAGCCTCTGCCATCTCTTTCATATTAGCATCCAAACGAGCCACTTTAGCCATCAAAGCAGGTTGACCATTTGCTGGCTGAGACTCATCCGTAGCGCCATAAGTACCCGACTTCCAGCGCTGTAATTGACCACCCCAGATACCACCAAAATACAGGTAATAAGATCCATCTTTGTCTTTAAAAACGCAAGGATCAATACTAAATGAGCCCTTCATATATTCCTTCTCTGCTTTGAAAGGCCCCTCTGGTTTAGCAGATGAGGCCACCCCTATTCTGAAAACACCTTCCTTGTCTTTTGCGGGGAAATACAAATAATAAGTACCCTTAGCTTCCGCTGCATCTGGTGCCCAAAGCATCTTCGAAGCCCAGGCCACATCTTCTAATTTTAACGCAACCCCGTGGTCTATCACCGGACTTGCAGGTGTTTTTTGTGATAAAACGTGGTAATCATTCATCGCAAAATGACTTCCTAAATCATCTTCCTTTACGCCGGCATCGATGTCATGAGAGGGATAAATGTAAATTTGGCCCTGAAAAACGTGGGCAGATGGATCCGCCGTGAACATGTGCGAAACCAAAGGCTTCGACTGCCCCAGCGCTGTTAAACTTAGGAGACTGAATGCAAGTATTTTTTTCATAGTAATTCGTTTATGTTTAAAGGTCTGAATTGTTTATTTTTACTTTTATGAAACCGATCGAAACTGCCTTATTATCTTATGGAATGTCAGGACGCGTTTTTCACGCCCCCTTCATTCAATTACATCCCGGCTTCAATTTAGTAGGATCCTGGGAACGCTCCAAGAAAAACATCGAGAATGCCTATCCTGGAACTTCATCCTACGATTCGATGGAAGCCGTATTAGCAGATCCTTCGATCGAGTTAATCATTGTTAATACGCCTATTTATTCGCACTTCGAATACGCTACTGCTGCCTTAAAAGCAGGAAAGCACATCGTCGTGGAAAAAGCTTTTACCTGTAACGCATCTGAGGCAGAGCAATTAGTTGCTTTAGCTAAGGAGATCAATAAACAGATTTTCGTCTACCAAAATCGACGTTGGGATTCTGATTTCTTAACACTTAAAAAGGTACTTTCTGATGGCGTTTTAGGCGATATCGTCGAAGCGGAATTCCATTTTGACCGCTATAATCCACTGATGTCACCTAAGCGGCACAAAGAGGATGCAGGACCTGGCGCAGGAATCGTGACCGATTTAGGCCCACATTTAATTGATCAGGCGTTGCATTTATTTGGCAAGCCTACCCACGTTTTTGCTGATTTACGCAAAACCCGTCCAGGAACTGAAGTGATTGACCTTTTCGAGATTTTATTATACTACCCAGCCTTGCGCGTTCGACTAAAAAGTGGTTATTATTTCAAAGAACCTATCCCCGCTTTCCAATTACACGGAACGAAAGGAAGCTTCATTAAAACCCGTTCAGATCGCCAAGAGGTCGATTTAGACAAAGGCCATGTGCCGATGGGCGAAAACTGGGGAGTAGATGCCGTTAGCGAATATGGCCTGCTGCATGTAGACGGTACCAGACCAGAACGCGTTCCATCTGAAAAAGGAAATTACATGGCGTTTTACGAAAATGTTTTTCAATCTTTGCGCTCCGGTGCGACACCTGCTGTGCCAGGAGAAGATGGAATTGCGAGTATGCGCGTGATTGATGCCGCTTATGAAAGTTTAGAGAAACAAGCCGTTATTACTTACTAGAATGGAATTATTCAAGCAATTTGAGCCAGAATTAAGCAAAAAGATTCAACAAGTAGGCGTCATCCGTAAATTTAAAACGGATGATTATTTGATGAAGACGGGGCAATCGATTCGCTCTGCCGTTTTGGTAACCAAAGGAATCATCAAAGTTTTTAGAGAAGACGAAGAAGGCAACGAAGTATTCATGTACAACCTGCATCCAGGTGAAGCTTGTGCTATTTCCATGACTTGCGCGGCAAGACAGCTATCTTCTCAGATTATGGCCAAAGCCCTAGTCGACACCGAAGTGATCGCCATACCAGCTGAATTAATGGACGAATGGGGTGCGAAATACAAGTCTTGGTACCAATTTGTGCTAGAAACCTACCGCTCTCGCTTTGAAGAATTACTCGACACCTTAGATCAAATCGCGTTTAGAAATTTAGATGAGCGCTTGCTTTGGTACTTAAAACAACACCAAAAAAGCCTTAAAACGAACATACTGAAAGCCTCCTTCACCGATATCGCTCAAGAATTGAACTCATCCAGAGAGGTCATTTCGCGTTTGATGAAGAAATTAGCAGAGAAAGGGTTCATCAAAATCAATAAGAATCAGATTGAGATTGTGGATTTGCGTGGACTGTGATTTTCATCACGGTTAAGCTAAAATAAAAAAGAGAATTTTGTCCTATGATGAAATTCCTTTTTACCTTTTTGCTTAGTATTCCACTACTTGCTCAAAAGCCCTTTTACGCCCAATTCCGCTATTTTCACTTAGAAACGGATAATGAAAAAGTGCTACCAGACTTTGCTGCTAATGCTTTGGGAGCTGAGGTAGGTTACAGCAAATCATTTCTGAAAAATTGGAAAATAGACTTATCTGGATCCATCAGCACGTCTTTTCTAAATTCATCCAACCTAGCTACGAGTCGCTATGAAATCGGCTTGTTTGATCAGGCTACTACCGGAAATCAAGATTTTTTGACCCGTATTGAAAAAGCCTCCCTTAGTTATCAAAATAATAAACTCAAAATCAAACTTGGCCGTCAAGTACTAAATACTCCCTTTATAAATCCGCAAGATGGAAGAATGCGACCAAATGCGGAAGGCGGGATTTTCGCAGAATACAAAGATTTTACCTTTGGATATCTATATGAAATGGCGCCGAGGGGAACCATGGGCTGGTCTTCGGTTGCTGAATCTATTGGTTATTATCCTGGGGGTGTCTCCTATGACGGCAAAAAGTCAACCTATGCTGGCCATGTAACGAGTGCAGGAATATTTATGGCAGGAATGGATCATAAATGGAAAGGGATAAGCTTTAAATTCCATGACCTTTTCGTCGAAAATTTACTGCAAAGTGCCTTGATTTCGGCAGAATTCGCACAACCTATCCAAGGTGGAAAATGGAACAGCGGCCTTCAATTCATCAAGCAACACTCCCTCGGTGATAACCTTTACGCGGAAAAAAATACCCACGCCTCGGTCATCAGTTTAAAAACAGGTCTCGAATACAAGCGTTGGAACGCTAGTATAAACTTTACGAACATAAGTGCTGAAGGCCGCTATCTAATGCCTCGCGAGTGGGGCAAAGATCCATTTTATACTTTTATGCCACGTGAACGAAACGAGGGCTTGGGAGGCGTGAATGCTTATGTAGCTAAATTTAGTTACGCGATTCCTGGCTGGAAAATGAAAATTAATCCAAGCGTTGGTTACTTTGACCTACCATCAGTAACTAATTTTAGCTTAAATAAATACGGTATGCCCTCCTACTCACAAACCAATATCGAACTCTTAATTGATGCGTCTAAAATTGCCAAAGGGCTTGATTTTCAACTCCTATTTGCTAACAAAACGAATCAAGGAGACACGATGGATAACACAAAATATATTCAGAATAAAGTGAATATGAACTCCTGGAATTTCGTCGTAAATTATCGCTTATAAATTTTCGAGCTTAGTGATAAAAATCACGAATTAGCTCTAGCAAAAGGTTGAATTTTGTATCAACAATAACAAAAAACGCAACATGGAAATTATTGGTTATTTCGCATCCTTACTAATTGGAGTCTCTTTGGGACTTATAGGCGGCGGCGGATCCATCTTAACAGTGCCTGTACTCGTGTATCTTTTCGGAGTTAATCCTATTTTAGCGACTGCTTACTCTCTATTCGTGGTAGGTGCCAGCTCATTAGTAGGAGCTATCCCCAAATACAGACAGGGCTTAATCAATGTAAAAACGGCAGTGATTTTCGGAATTCCATCCATCGCGGCCGTTTATGCAACTCGAAAATTTATCGTTCCATTCATTCCTTCCGAGGTTTTCACCCTAGGAGATTTTGTCGTAACAAAATCGATTTTAATGATGGTCTTATTTGCCATTTTAATGGTGGCCGCTTCGATCTCTATGATCCGTGGTAAATGCGAACAATGTGAAAAAGAGAAATTAGGGACATTCGTAGAAGAGGAACAGGTTTTCAACTATCCGATGATTCTTTTAGAAGGTGCAGTCGTAGGTACATTAACAGGCCTAGTAGGTGCAGGTGGTGGATTCTTAATCATTCCAGCCCTAGTGATGCTCTCGAAATTATCGATGAAACAAGCGGTGGGGACTTCCTTGTTAATCATTGCAGCGAAATCATTAATCGGGTTCACTGGAGATTTAGGACACACGACTATCGACTGGAACTTATTATTAACTGTAACAGGTTTAGCCATTGTCGGAATTTTCATTGGCGATATTTTGAGTAAAAAAGTAGACGGAAACAAACTAAAAGTGGGTTTTGGCTGGTTTGTTTTAGTGATGGGAATCTATATTCTTATTCAACAATTAGCCTTCCCTATTAAATAATAATCAACATGAAAGTAGAGCAAATTTACACAGGATGTTTAGCACAGGGTGCTTATTACATTGAAAGCAATGGTGAAGCAGCGATCATAGATCCACTTCGCGAGGTTCAACCATACATTGAAAAAGCAGAACGCAATGGTGCTAAGATAAAGTACGTATTCGAAACACACTTCCATGCGGACTTCGTTTCAGGACATATTGATTTATCTGCCAAAACCGGTGCACCTATCGTCTATGGCCCAAATGCTGCTTGTGCCTTTGATTGTATTTCTGCAACAGACGGTCAAGAATTCAAATTAGGCGATGTAACCATTCGTGTCATACATACACCTGGTCACACCATGGAATCGACTTGTTTTTTACTAATCGATGAAAACGGGAAAGAAACTAGCTTATTCTCAGGAGATACCTTATTTATCGGGGATGTGGGACGTCCAGATTTGGCCCAAAAAGTCATTGCCGACCTAACTCAAGACATCTTGGCTGGTCATTTATATGACTCATTACGTAACAAAATTATGCCACTTGCTGATGATATCATCGTCTATCCAGGCCATGGTGCAGGTTCTGCTTGCGGTAAAAACATGAGTAAGGAAACGACCGATACGCTAGGAAATCAAAAGAAAGTGAACTACGCTCTGAATCCTGCATTGACTAAAGAAGCATTTAAAAAAGAAGTATTAACTGGACTTGTAGCTCCTCCAGCCTATTTCCCATTAAACGTTTTGATGAATATCAAAGGATATGATTCGATCGATAAAGTACTAGAAAGAGGTCAACACGCTTTATCTCCAGAAGGATTTGAAGCAGCAGCAACAGAAACAGGTGCCCTAATTTTAGACACACGTGACCCACAAACATTCGCTGCAGGTTTCGTTCCTAATTCGATTAATATTGGAATCGACGGATCGTTCGCTCCATGGGTTGGAACTTTAATTCCAGATATCAAACAAGAAATCTTGTTAGTGACAGACGAAGGCCGCGAGGAAGAAGTCATCACGCGTTTAGCTCGTGTTGGTTATGATTTCACTATTGGATATTTAAAAGGTGGATTTAGCGCGTGGAAAGCTTCTGGCATGGAAGTCGATCATATAGAATCCATCGATGCAGCCGAATTATTAAAGCGGGTGAAGGCAGGTGAAGGTGAGATTTTAGATGTTCGTAAAAATAGTGAATACCTTTCTGAGCACGTGATTGATGTAGAAAATGCACCTTTGGACTTCATTAACGACAGTATGTTAAAAATCAACAAGAACAAAACGTACTTCGTGCATTGTGCCAGTGGATACCGTTCCATGATCTTTAATTCTACCTTGAGAGCTCGTGGATACGATAATTTAATCGACGTAAAAGGCGGATTCAAAGGCATTAAAGAGTCTGAAAAATTCAAATTAACAGAATACGTTTGTCCTTCTACCCTATTGTAATGATGGAAGAATTAATAGCTAATCCTGCGACTACGGTCGTAGATGTAAGAGAAACAGGAGAATTTGCTAGTGGTCATTTTGACGGTGCAATCAATATTCCATTAGGGATTATTCCGCTGCGCTTAGACGAATTTAAAGCAATGACTGGACCGATTGTGGTCTATTGTAGAAGTGGAAATCGATCAGGAATGGCAATGAATTTACTTAAACAAGCAGGTTTATCTGAAGTTTATAATGGAGGTGGCATACATGATATGTTAATGTACCAAAACTAATATGCTAGCTAACCTGACACAAAATTGGGGTTTCATG